>CALZNR010000037.1 GCA_945827565.1 uncultured Prevotella sp. | reverse complement strand
GTTCAAAAATATAAGCAGTTATCATCATAAAGCTAATGGCCGATTTGGGTTAAAATGAGAGGGGATGCACCACACCACAGGTGCATCCCCTCTTTCCTCTTTTATTTATTCCTGACTTCTAATTTCTTACTCGTACTTCTATCTCGCTTTCCATCTTGTTCTTCTTGTCAATGGCCTTCACGTGGATAGTGCCTGCTTCGGTACCAGCACGCACAATGAGTACCAGTTTTCCGTTGAACAGTTTCATAACGGGTTGAGTGAAGGGCTCCAACGAGGTGGCATCTCCGTTGCAAACGCCTTGGAAGGTACCTGCACCGCTCACTTCAAAGTGCAGGGTGTTGTTGGCTGTAGGCACCTCATTGCCATCCTTGTCAAGCACGCTCACGGTGATATATGCCAAGTCTTTGCCGTCTGCCTTCAGTGTGGGCACTTTGTCCTCATTTGCGGTCTCTGTCTTCATACATAGTTCTGCCGGCTTGCCTGCTGTGCGCACAGTCTGCTCTCCGATGCACTTGCCCTGTTCATCATATACCACCACCTTGAGCTCTCCTGGTTCATACACCACGTTGTTCCATCTCAGGCGGTAGCGGTCCAAGCGCTGGCTGGGGTCTTTTCTTACACGTCCCTGACTTTTACCATTTACAAACAGTTCGCCCTCCACACCGTTGGTGTAGCAATATACGGGCGTTACCTTGCCCTCACGTCCCTGCCAGGTCCAGTGGGGTAGCAGATGAATGGTGTTGGCTTGCTTGTTCCATCTGCTTCGATACAGATAGTAGCGGTCTTTGGGAAGTCCTGCCAGGTCGCAGATGCCGAAGTAGCTCGACCTGCTGGGCCAGTATGTATCATAGGGAGTAGGCTCGCCCAGATAGTCATAGCCAGTCCACACAAACTCACCTATCACCCAGTCTTTGTCATCCTGCCACTTCCAGTCGTCATCAGGCAGATTGCTCCATGAGCAGTATTCCGTGTCATAGCCGTTGCACTGACCATCGGTGTAGGTCTTGCTGTGCCCCACTTCCACGGGGAATTTATACACGCCGCGGCTACTCACAGTAGAAGTTGTTTCGGAGCCCAAAAGGAAACCCTGTGGCAGCGTTTTGTATGCCTTGTCGTATTTGTTCAGTCGGTAGTTTAGTCCCGGCACATCCAAGGCTGCTGCAAATCCACTCTTCAGGGCTGCGTCCACGCGGTCCATTCCCTGGGTCACGGTGCGTGTGGGGTCCAATTGGTGGCACAGGTCTTGCAGATGCTTGGTAATCTTCACCCCATTGGCACTCCCCTGTTCAGGTATCTCGTTGCCAATGCTCCACATCACGATAGATGGGTGGTTGCGATGATTGAGCACCAGATTGGTGATATCTTTATCAGCCCATTCCTTGAAGAAACGGGCATAGCCATTCTTGCATTTAGGATAGATCCACATGTCAAAACTCTCTGCCATGACCATCATACCCAGCGAGTCGCACAGGTCCATCATCATGGTAGATGGCATGTTGTGTGCGGAGCGAATAGCGTCACAGCCCATGTCTTTCATCATCTTGATACGCTGTATGATGGCCGACTTGTTTTCCGCTGCACCCAATGCTCCCAAATCGTGGTGCAGGCACACACCTTTTATCTTTCTGCTCACACCATTGAGTTGAAAGCCTTTCTCCTTAGAGATGCTTACGGTGCGTATGCCCACCTTGGTGCTCTCCCTGTCAATACATTGGTTGTCTTGATAAACGCTGGTCACCAAGGTGTAGAGGTAGGGAGATTCTGGCGACCACAGTTTGGGCTTCTCTATATCTAATAGAGCTTCGTATTTACCGTCGGCACTGATGTCGAAGCGATTGGCAGCCACAAAACCTCCACGGTGGTCATACAGGGCTATCTCTACGCCTGCCACGCTGCTGGTGGGCTTTCCTTTCAGAGTGGTGCTTACTGCCATGGTGGCATGTTTTTTTGTGGCATTTACGGTGCGTGCAAAGGTGCTCCATCCTTCAATGTATGTATCGCCAGTGAGCACCAGTTTTACAGGACGATAGATACCTCCGCCAGGATACCATCGGCTGCTCTCTTCCACATTGTTCAGGTGCACCTCTAACAGGTTGTCGCCGGCATGAATATAGGGCGTCACATCCACTCGGAATGCGTTGTAGCCGTATGCCCAGTAGCCAGCCTGCTTGCCGTTGATATAAACGGTGGGCTCGCTCATGGCACCATCGAACACCAGTTCGGCGTGCTTGTAGCCTTGTGGGATGCTTAGTGTGCGCTTGTAATAGCCTTTCCCAATCCATGGCAGAGCACCTGAACGTCCGGATTTCTCGCTCTTCTCCTTCTCGCCATTCTGTTCTATTGCTACCACCTGCAGGTCCCATTTCTTGTCAAAAGGTCCGCTGATGGCCCAGTCGTGAGGCACGCTGACGCTGCTCCATTCTGAGTTGTTGCGCGAGAACTGCCAGTTGTTTTCCAGTGTCACCTCCTGTCGAGGTTGAGCCAGGGCAGAGGTTGCCATGGCAAGTGCTGCGATAAGTGTATGTTTTTTCATTGTAAAGATAAGGGTTGGTTTTTACTTTTCGTTATTCTGTTTTTGCCTTGATGGTGTTTTGCCTCCAAGGTGATGGAAAAGAAAACAGAGGCGCATCATCTGTTGCTGATGCACCTCTGTGATCCGTATTTCAAGCAGTGCTGTGTTGCCACATGCCTTGTGTTGTTTTTTTAGAATTTTGCCATCTTGATGGCATCAATGGCACATTCGTCTCCCTTATTGCCCAATTTTCCACCGCTTCTGTCCTTTGCCTGTTGCAGGTCTTCGGTGGTCAGCAGTCCGTAGATAATGGGTATCTCGCTGCTGGTGTTGAGGCGTGCAATGCCAGCGGTAACACCTTGGCAGATGTAGTCGAAGTGGGGTGTTTCGCCGCGAATCACACTGCCCAGAATGATGATGGCATCGTACATGCCTTTCAGTGTCATCTGGTGGGCACCGTAGATGAGCTCAAAACTACCCGGCACTGTTTTTACGTGTATGTTTTCGGGCAATGCGCCATGTTTCTCTAATGTAGATACGGCACCGTTGAGCAGTGCACCGGTTATTTCCGGATTCCATTCAGCTACCACGATTCCGAAACACATGTTACTTGCGTCGGGCACGGTGTTGCTGTTGTAGTCAGACAAGTTGTGCAGTGCTGTTGCCATTATTTTGTTGTTGCGCGTTCGATGTACTTGTCGATGATGCCAGCCTGATAGGAGTCAAAGTACTTGCTCTTGATTTCCTGATACAGTGTCAGAGCCTCCTCTTTTTTGCCTTGGCTCTCCAGTATCTCGCCAGCCTGCAGCAGGAACAGGGGCGAAAGAGTGCTGTTGTCAGCATGCTTGGCAGCCTTCTTCAGTTGCTCCACGGCCTTGTCCAGTTGGTTCTGGTGAGCATAAACATTGCCCAATGCACCTTCTGCAGCAGGACTAATCATCTGATCGTCTCTGGGAGAAAATTTGTCAAGCCAAGTAGCAGCCTCGTCCCACTTCTCCAATTTTGCATAGCACAGACCGGCATAGAGTTTTGCCAGATTGCCTGCATCGGTGTTTCCATATTCTTCAGCCACGCTGATGAAACCGGCAAATCCGGTGCTGTCGCCTTTCAGAGCCTTCTCATACTGCTCTGCCATAAACAACTGCTGGCCCTTTGCCAATATGGTGCTTGCCTTTTCTGCGCGTGGACCGCTGTAGTAGGTCTTGTACAGAGATACACCTGCTACAATCACGATGATGGCTATCACGCAAGCAATGATAACTTTCTGGTTCTTCAACAAGAACGATTCTGAACTGTTGAGCACTGCTGCATCCTGTGCGGCAGATGCCTTTTCATTTTTGTTTGCCATGAGTATTATTTGTTTTTGTTTTTTCGTTTGAGGGGTGGTGCCAGCGATGGCTGCTGATGTAGGAATATGAGCCACTTGAATGTACACCGCATAAAGCGTGGCAAAATTACAGAAAATATAGGAGATACTGAAATTTATGGCATACTTTTTTCGTCTTTCATTGATAAATCCCGTAACTTTGCAGTGCTTTTGCCCAATGGCATCATCCCTTTTATTTGTCTGCCAAGAATGGTTCTACACGATTTGTCTATCATCAATTATCGCAATATTGCGGGTGCTGTGCTCCGCTTTTCACCCAAGCTCAACTGCTTTATAGGGCATAATGGGGCGGGAAAGACCAATGTGCTCGATGCCGTTTATTACCTGTCGTTCTGCCGCAGTTCGTTCAATCCCATAGATTCGCAGCTTGTCAAGCATGATGCCGACTTCTTTATGCTTGATGGCAATTATCTCACTGACCAGGAGGAACCTCTCAATGTGTATGCAGGACTGAAAAAAGGGAGCAAGAAACACTTTAAAAAAGACAAGAAGGAGTATCGAAGGCTGTCGGAACATCTGGGCATCATTCCCATGGTGATGGTTGCACCTTCAGACACCCAGCTTATCGACGGAGGTAGCGAGGAGCGCAGAAAACTGATGGATATTGTCATCGCACAGTACGACCGCAACTATATTGAAGCACTCAACCAGTACAACCGTGTGCTGCAGCAGCGAAACGCCATGCTCAAGGAGGAACAGGAACCCGATGAGGAGCTGATGGGGGTGCTGGAGATGCAGATGGCTGATGCTGGTGAGCACATATTCCAATGCCGCACTGCCTTTGTGGAGGAATTGATACCGCTGTTTCAGCACTATTATGAGGCCATCTCTTCAAACAGGGAAGAGGTAGGCATATCCTATTTGTCCCACTGTCAGCGTGGACCACTGCTACAGGTGATACAGCGCGACCGTTTCAAAGACAGGGCGGTGGGCTATTCGCTCCACGGTGTGCATCGCGATGATTTGGTGTTTACTATAGCAGGGCATCCCATGAAGCGCGAAGGAAGTCAGGGACAGAACAAATCGTTTGTCATTGCACTCAAACTGGCGCAGTTCGACTTCCTGCGCCGCACGGGCAATCGCTGTGTGCCCATTCTGCTGCTCGATGATATTTTTGACAAATTGGATGCAGAGAGGGTGGAGCAGATAGTGAGACTGGTGTCGGGCAAAGACTTTGGACAGATATTTATCACCGATACCAACAAGGAGCATTTGGATCGCATTCTTAGCCAATGTTCCTACGACTACAAGATTTTCCACGTTAGTGGAGGAGTGATAACAGAAGACGAGCAAGAGACGATGTAGTTTGCTGAGAGTTGGACCGACATGTAATTTGAAAAGCACTATGTTCAGAAGAGATGTAAAGGCTTTGAGCGAACTGATAATGCGCAATCTGCGTACACAGGGACTGGAGATGCCTCTGTTGCAGCGGCGGCTCATTGCTGCTTGGCCAGAGGTGGCAGGACCTGCTGTGGCTCGCTATACCACCCAGGTAGTCATACGCAACCAAACGCTCTATGTGTCTGTGGTCAATGCTGCGCTACGTGCCGACCTTACCATGAATCGAATGACCTATGTTAAGCAACTCAACGCTGTGGTGCAGGCGCAGGTGATTGTGGATATTCGTTTCGTGTAGCTTAAAAGTCTTCGTTTTTATTTGATTGTCATCACCTCGTTCATTTTCATGTCGGTGACAGTAACAGGTAGTGTGCCTTCGATGAGTTGGAAGGGGAAGCAGATGCCCATCCGATAGGCGCCTGTTAGTAGAGGCAACAGGCGGTCGTAGTAGCCTTTGCCCCGCCCCAGTCGGTGGCAGGCTCTGTCGAAGGCCATGCCTGGCACGATGGCAAGTTCCACTTTTTCATAGGCGGTAAAGGCCGTACCATGGGGTTCCATGATGCCGTATGCCCCTACGGTTAGCGAGTTCTCTCCTTCATACAGGCATAGTTCCATAGATGTTTCGCCCGTCACATGGGGCAGTAGAACCTTCTTCTCCTTGGCTGCTTCGGCTATCCATTGGCGGGTGTCCACTTCGTCTGCCAGGGCATGGTATAGCAATACACAGCGAGCGGTTTTCCACCGCTCGCTCTGTTTCACTGCCTCGATAATCTTTGCCGACATGGTCTTCAGTTCATCGGTGCTGTAGGTCTTTTTCCTTCGGCGTATCTCTTCTCGCCATGTTTTCTTGTCCATTCCGATAGGCGTCATTTCTTCTTTTTACTTGTGGTGGTTGTTGCCTCTTCTTTCTGTGGGAAGGCACGTCCTTCCTTGAACACCTTGATGGCTTCTTTGATGCAGTTGTCTTCTTGGTTAATGTACTCCATAAAGGCGTTATCGTCAAGGATGTTGTAGATGATGCGACTGCAGATAGTGAGTTGCAGCAGCTGATACGACTTCTTGATCATCAGGTTGCGCCGTTTTAGTCCGTTCTTTTCGGCATACTGTGCAAAGAGATTCACCAGATTCTGCTTCTCCAGGAACTTGCTTAGGGGGCGCATCTCGGTGTATTGTTTCAGTTGCTCGCGATGAGTGTCGGTGTATTCGTAGGCAAACTGTATGATCAGTCCTGTCATGCTCGCTTCCTTATAATAAGAGGTGTAGCCCAGGGTGTCTTCGGGGATGAAGATGTCGGGGGTGATGCCTCCGCCACCATACACCGTTCTGCCCAGTGCGGTGTGGTAGGCAGGGCCTTGGTGCTTGATGCTGTCTTGCGAGAAAAGCTCTCCGTGCTGATACCTATTGATGAGATCTTCCTCATATTCCTTGTCTTCACCCGAAGTGTAGGGACGCTGGATGCACCTGCCCGAGGGACTGTAGTAGCGTGCGATGGTGAGGCGTATCATTGACCCGTCGTTAAAGGCGATGGGCTGTTGTACCAGTCCCTTGCCAAACGAGCGCCTGCCTATCACGGTTCCTCTGTCGTTGTCTTGGATGGCACCAGCCAGAATCTCTGTGGCAGAGGCGGAAATCTCATCGATAAGCACCACTAATGGGATTTGCTGGTAACTGCCTCTTCCATCGCTCTTGTATTCTTGTCGGGGTGATTTCCTGCCTTGGGTATATACTATCAGCCTGTTTTTCGGCAGGAACTCATTGGCTATCTGTACGGCAGAGGTAAGGTAGCCACCACCATTGCCACGCAGGTCGATGACCAGATTGCTGAAACCCTCTTGCGACAAACTGGCAAGGGCGATGAGCAGTTCGGGATAGGTTGTCTCACCAAAATTCTTGATGCGGATATACCCTGTCTTCTCATCCAGCATATAAGTGGCATTGATGCTTTTCTGGGGTATGTCGCCTCGGGTCACTGTGATGCTCAGTGGCTTTTTTTCTCCAAATCTCTTGATGCCCAGTTTTACTTTGGTATCCTTCGGACCCTTCAGTTTTTTCATTGCCATCTCGTTGGTCAACTGTTTGCCTACAAACGAGGTGTCGTCCACGCTGATAATCTTGTCGCCAGCAATCACACCGGCGCGCTCGGCGGGTCCGTTTCCTATCACGTTCTGCACCCTCAGTGTGTCGTTGTTGATGACAAATTCCACGCCGATGCCCGAGAAAGAACCTTTCAGGCGATCATTCTCTTCCTGTACGTCAGCAGCAGGTATATAGGCAGAGTGGGGGTCCAGTTCTGCCAGTAGTTTGGGCATGGCTTTCTCCACGATATTATTGATGTCCACCGTGTCCACATACTGGTCGTCCACTATTCTCAGCAGGTTGTTCAGCTTGTTGCTGTTAGAGTTGATGATACTCAGTCGGTGGCCCGAATAGTGCCCTGATATGAAGGCACCCACAAAGATGCCCACCACGGCAGAGATAGCCATCAGTAGGGGGGTGAAGTGTTTGGTGTTGTAATGCCTCATGGATGTCAGTGTTACTCGTCAATATTCAGATATTCCACCTCTATGCCCGCCTTCTTCAGCAGGTTGATACCGTCTTCCAGGCGATAGAGTTCTCCATACACCACCCGCTTGATGCCAGCCTGAATGATGAGTTTGGCACATTCAATGCAGGGCGATGCGGTGACATACAGGGTGGCTCCCTCGCTGTTGTTGGAACTGCGTGCCAGTTTGGTGATGGCGTTAGCTTCTGCATGTAGCACATAGGGCATGGTCACGTTGTTTTCGTCCTCGCAGCAGTTTTCAAATCCGCTGGGTGTACCGTTGTAGCCATCGCTGATGATCATGTTGTCTTTCACCACAATGGCTCCCACTTGTCGGCGTTTGCAGTAGCTGTTTTCTGCCCATATCTGCGCCATTCTCAGATAGCGCAGGTCAAGCTTATGTTGTTTTTCGTCCATATTCTGTTCTTTTGGTAAGGATGGCCTCATTTTTCACTCTTCACTCTCTTGATTCCGTTTCTCTTTAGCAGTGCGTCTATGGTGGGTTCGCCTCCTCGGAAGCGCTTATAGAGGGTCATGGGATGCTCGGTGCCACCCTTTGAAAGAATGTTCTCCCTAAAACTCCTTGCCGTGGAGCGGTCGAAGATACCATGCTTCCTGAACACGCCGAAGGCATCGGCCTCCAGCACCTCTGCCCACTTGTAGCTGTAGTAGCCTGCGGCATAGCCTCCTGCCATGATGTGACTGAACTGTACGGTCATGCAGGTGTCGGGCAGCTGGGGTGTCACCATTGCCTTGCTCCATGCTTTTTTTTCAAAGGAGGGGATATCTTCATCAAAGGTGCTGCGCTTGGTGTAGTATGCCATGTCAAGAAGTCCGAAGCTTACTTGGCGCAGGCATCCGTATGCCACCATGAAGTTGCGGCTCTTTACGATGCGTTTGAGCAGTGATTCGGGCAGAGGTTCGCCCGTTTTGTAGTGGAAGGCAAACTGATTCAGAAAATCCTTCTCCACGGAGTAGTTTTCCATAAACTGCGAGGGCAGTTCCACAAAGTCCCACCACACATTGGTACC
>CALZNR010000036.1 GCA_945827565.1 uncultured Prevotella sp. | reverse complement strand
CACCACCTTCTGTGTGGGCGAGGCGCAGATGGCACAGGCAGAGGGAGGATGGCTGCTCGATCTGGGTGATGTGAGAGAGAGCGCACGTGTGTATGTGAACGACCAGTATGTGGGCTGCGCCTGGTGCGCCCCCTTCCAACTGGAGATAGGCAGTGCTGTGAAGGCCGGCGAGAACACCCTGCGCATAGAGGTGACCAACCTGCCTGCCAACAGAATAAGGCAGATGGACATCGACGGCACCCAGTGGCGCATATTCAAGGACGTGAACATCCTGGACATCAACAATGGCAATATAGGCGTGAGCGGCATCACCTCGTATGCCGATTGGAGCGTGATGCCATCGGGCTTGAATTCTGCCGTGTATCTCATACCGTTGCAGCAGAGCAAGATGCCACTGCAGGCATCTCTGGAGAGAATGGTGGTTGCTGACGAGGAGGGCAGGACTTATTATCCCATATACAGGCTCCATACCCCCGAGGGTCAGTCGATAGACGATGTGAGCTTAGCCTCATGGAGTGAACCCTGCAAGATGATTGCAACAGAAGTGCACAACGGCGAGGTGAGAGTTGTTGTGGGAGATGCCTTGAAGGATGATGTGGTGGTTACAGTGAAGGGAGCCGACGGCTATGAAGCCTCCGTGGCACTGCCCGCCTATGGACCCTATCGCTTGGAAAACATGATTGACTTTACCTCTGACCAGGAGCCCGGCGGAGGATGGAGCAATGCGGTGAGCAATGCCCTGCCGGGATTCTCGGGCAAGGCCGACCGGCGCGTGGCAAAGAGTCAGGGCAAGGAGGTGACCGCACTCTACGACGGACTGACCTTTACTGCCGGTAAGACCAACGTGTTCTATTACTATCCGGGCTATGGCATGAGCATGAGTGCCGATGCCGTCCTTACCTTTGATGCCCAATGGGGCGATGCCGCCATATTGAGCTATGTGCAGGGCGATGCCGCCGCCTCGGTGGTGTATAACAAAGCCGACAGCGTGACCACAGGCATGGTGATAGGGCGAAGCGACGGACAGGCCATCATACCCATGAGCGGCAAGGCAAGCAACCTGCTCTACCTCAGTTTGCTGCACTTCCAGCCCATCGTGACACCCACAGCCATAGAGGGTGTGGAGATCAAGGAAACGGCAGGTCAGCACCGTGACAGCAGCAACACATATTACAACCTGCAGGGCATGAGGGTGGCAGTGCCCACCAAGGGTATCTATCTACATCGAGGCAAGAAGGTGATTATCAGATGACAATACAAGACCTGCAACAACTCTATGCTGCTACACCACAGGTGGGAGCATTGGAAAAAATAGTGCAAGACCGTTCGATAAGGACGGTCTTGCTTGACGGATTGGTGGCATCTTCTGCCCCACTGCTCTTTGGCGCCCTGCAAACAAAAAGGGCACAGACACTGCTCTTTGTGATGCAGGATGCCGACGAGGCAGGCTATTTCTATCACGACCTGCACCAGATGCTGGGCAATGAGGGCGTGCTCTTCTTTCCCTCCTCGTTCAGAAAGGCGGTGAAGTATGCCCACAGAGACCCCGCCAACGAGATACTGCGCACCGAAGTGCTGACCCGACTGGCAGCCATGCAGGGCAACGGCACGCAACAGCAGCAGGTGATGGTGGTGACCTATCCCGAGGCACTGGCAGAAAGGGTGGTGTCGAAAAAGAAGATGGACACCCGCATGGTGCTGCTCGAAACAGAGAAAGACTACGACACGCTGCAGCTGACAGCCACCCTGAGAGAATACGGATTCAGAGAGGTGGACTATGTGTATGAGCCTGGACAGTATGCCCTGCGAGGGTGTATCCTCGACGTGTTCTCGTACAACAGCGAGTATCCCTACCGCATTGACTTCTTCGACGATACCATCGACTCAATACGCACCTTTGAGGTGGACAGCCAACTGTCGAAAGAGAAGAAAAGCAAGGTGGAGGTGGTGCCCGAACTCGCCACCATGACCGACGACAGAGTGTCGCTGCTATCGTTCTTCGACCCCGAACAGAGCATACTGGTGACCAAAGACCTGAACTATGTGAGGGAGGTGATAGACAGGACATACGAAGAGGGATTTACCCGACAGGCAGTGATGGAACAGCTGGAGGGACTGCCCGAACAGCAGAGGAAAGAGCGGATGCAGCAGTTGCAGCGTGAGGGAGTGCTGCAAACAGGAAGCGAATTTCTGAGAGATGCTCTGGAGATGAGGCGCATCACCCTGAGCGCACCGGGAGCCAGACGTGGCGAAGCACAGGCGCAGCTGTCGTTCCATACCTCGCCGCAACCCCTGTTTCACAAAAACTTTGAATTGCTGGGGAAAACCTTTACCGAATGTCTGCTACAGCACTACCGCATATATATCCTGGCAGACAGCGTGAAGCAGAACGAACGTCTCAAGGAAATACTGCTCAACGGAGAGCAGAAAATCATGGCAAGAGACGTGCACGGAGATGTGTTTATCCCCGTGGAGCGCACCCTGCACGAAGGATTCATTGACCATGACGCACGCCTCTGCATCTTTACCGACCACCAGATCTTTGACCGTTACCATAAGTACAACCTGCGTTCTGACAAGGCGAGAGGAGGCAAGGTGGCGCTGACACTGAAAGAGATAAAACAGTTTGAACCCGGCGACTACGTGGTGCATATAGACCATGGCGTGGGACGCTTTGTGGGACTGGTGCGTATGCCGCAGGGCGACACCTATCAGGAGATGATCAAGCTGCAATACCAGAACGGCGACTCTATCTACGTGTCTATCCACGCGCTCTATAAAATATCCAAATACAAGTCGCAAGACAGTGGCGAGGCCCCCAAGCTGAGTCAGCTTGGTACGGGACAGTGGGACCGCATCAAGGAGCGGACCAAGAAAAAACTTAAAGACATTGCACGCGACCTGATAAAACTCTATGCCCGAAGGCGCCATGAGCGGGGGCATGCCTTCAGCGCAGACAGCTTTATGCAGCACGAACTGGAGGCAAGCTTTCTGTATGAAGACACCCCCGACCAGATAAAAGCCACGGCAGACGTGAAGGCCGACATGGAGCGACAGAGACCCATGGACCGACTGGTGTGTGGCGATGTGGG
Organism: uncultured Prevotella sp.; assembly: GCA_945827565.1. Classification (GTDB taxonomy): domain Bacteria; phylum Bacteroidota; class Bacteroidia; order Bacteroidales; family Bacteroidaceae; genus Prevotella. The sequence continues at coordinate 5,784 of CALZNR010000036.1, read as the reverse complement.
CTTTGGCAAGACAGAGGTGGCGGTGCGTGCCGCCTTCAAGGCAGCCTGCGACAGCAAGCAGGTGGCGGTGCTGGTGCCTACCACCGTGCTGGCATATCAGCACTACCAAACCTTTAGCAAGCGACTCAAGGACTTTCCCGTGAGGGTGGATTATATGACAAGGGCAAGGAGTGCCAGACAAATCACCGCCCTGCTCAAAGATTTGGAAGAGGGCAAGGTGGATATAGTGGTGGGTACGCACAAGCTGATAGGCAAGCAGGTGAAGTTTAAAGACCTGGGACTGCTGATCATCGACGAGGAGCAGAAGTTTGGAGTGGCCACCAAGGAAAAGCTGAAGCAGATGAAGGTGAACGTGGATACGCTGACCATGAGTGCCACACCGATACCCCGAACCCTGCAGTTCTCATTGGTGGGCGCACGAGACCTGAGCATCATGCAGACACCGCCACCCAACAGGTATCCCATACAGACAGAGATACACACCTTCAGCGCAGAGATAGTGGCAGATGCCATCCGCTTTGAGCTGAGCAGAAACGGACAGGTGTATTTCGTGAACAACCGTATCAATGACCTGACCCGACTGGCAGAGATGATACACAAATACGTGCCCGAGGCACGCGTGGCAATAGGACATGGACAGATGAAACCCGAGGAGCTGGAGAAAATCATCATGGACTTCTCTAACTACGACTTCGATGTGCTGCTCTCTACCACCATCGTGGAGAACGGTATCGACATACCCAATGCCAATACCATCATCATCAACGGTGCCCACCACTTCGGACTGAGCGACCTGCATCAGATGCGTGGCAGGGTGGGGCGTGGCAACCGCAAGGCATTCTGCTACCTGCTGGCTCCGCCTCTCTCGGCACTGAGCAATGAGGCGCGACGCAGATTGGAGGCGCTCGAAAACTTTTCTGACCTGGGCAGCGGCATCAACATCGCCATGCAGGACTTGGACATACGTGGTGCCGGCAACCTGCTGGGTGCCGAACAGAGCGGATTCATTGCCGACCTGGGCTATGAAACCTACCAGAAGATACTGAACCAGGCTGTGACCGAACTGAAGAACGAGGAGTTTGCCGAAGTATATGCAGAAGAGGCAGCCCAACAGGGAGCCTCGGCAGGAGATTTTGTGGAAGACTGTATGGTGGAGAGCGATATAGAGATGTGCTTCCCCGATAGTTATGTGCCGGGCGACAGCGAGCGTATGCTGCTGTATAGAGAACTTGACGGGCTCACGGCAGACGACGAGTTGGAACGCTATCGCACCCGACTGATAGACCGCTTTGGAGAGATTCCTGCCGTGGGACTGGAGCTGATGCGTGTGGTGCCGCTGCGCAGGCATGGCAAGGAGTTGGGCATGGAGAAGATTATACTGAAGCAGGGGCGCATGACCACCGTGTTTGTATCTAATGTGGATAGCCCCTACTATCGCAGTGCCGCCTTTGATGCCGTGCTGCAATATATGACCACCCACGCCACACGCTGCAACCTGAGAGAGGTGAAGGGAAAGAGGTCGATGGTGGTGACGGGTGTGGCCACCGTGGAAGAGGCACTGCAGGTGCTTTGTGATATTCAAAAAACGGGTGCTTCATGTTGATGCTTGTCACTGTGCTGCTCTATTTCGCACTGCTCTTTGCCGTGAGCCGTGTGACCTCAAAGGGCACTTCCAACGATGATTTCTACCGAGGCAAGCGTCGCTCACCCTGGTATGTGGTGGCTTTTGGCATGGTGGGGGCATCCATCAGTGGGGTGACCCTGGTGTCGGTGCCGGGGATGGTGATGCACAGCGACATGACCTATCTGCAAACCTGCATGGGCTTTATTCCAGGCTATTTTGTGGTGGCATGGGTGCTGCTGCCCCTGTATTACCGCATGAACCTCACCTCTATCTATGCACTGCCGGGCGAACGGATAGGGCCCACGGCACGCCGCACGGCATCGATGTTCTTCCTCATTTCCAAGATAGTGGGGGCGGCAGTGCGCTTCTATGTGGTGTGTATGCTGCTACAACGCTTTGTGTTCAGCGAGGTGCATCTGCCCTTTGCCCTTACGGTGCCCCTGATGGTGGCACTGATATGGCTATACACACGCAGGGGTGGCATACGCACATTGGTGTGGACCGACACCTTTCAGACCCTCTGCCTGTTTACTGCGGTGATACTCATCTTTGTGCAGGTGGCAGGCCGACTGGGCATGGGAGTGGGCGAGGCGATGGAGACGGTGGCGCAGAGTTCCTACAGTCGTGTGTTTGTGCTTGATGACTGGATGAGCCGTCAGCATTTTCTGAAACAGTTCTTGAGCGGCATCTTCATCGTGATTGTAATGACCGGACTTGACCAGGATATGATGCAGAAGAACCTGACGTGCAAGAACCTGAGGGAGGCACGCAAGGACATGTGCAGTTATGGCTTTGCCTTTGTACCAGCCAACCTGCTCTTCCTGTCGCTTGGTGTGCTGCTGGTGCTGCTGGCACAGCAACAGGGGGTGGCACTACCCGAAAAGAGCGACGAGCTGCTGCCTATGTTTGCCGGCAGTGGTGCGCTGGGTGCCATGGTCACGGTGCTCTTCACCATAGGTATTGTGGCAGCATCTTTCAGTAGTGCCGACTCTGCGCTGACAGCCCTCACCACCTGTTTCTGTGTGGATATCTGTCATCGTGATGGAGATGAAAGGTTGCGCAAGCGTGCTCATCTGGGCATCTGTATGCTCTTTGTGGTTTTTATCTGGATATTTGAGGCGGTCAATTCCACCAGTGTCATTGATGCCATCTACATCCTCTGTGCCTATACCTATGGACCGCTGCTGGGCTTGTTTGCCTGTTCGCTGTGCCGCCACCAAGTTGCCGACGACCGCTTGGTGCCCTATGTGTGTGTGGCTTCGCCATTGATTTGCGGTGTGGTGGAGTATGTGGTGCAGCAGTGCACGGGCTATCGCTTTGGCTATGAGCTGCTGATGCTCAACGGACTGATAACCTTTACTGGTCTGCAACTATGCCTGCAAAGGCGGTGCGGATAGGAAAAATGCTACTGCTTGTTGGCAGCGTCGGTGATAAACTCCTTGGGTTGGATGCCAAATTCCTTCTTGAAAATGGTGGCGAAATACTTGGGATCCTTGAACCCTACACGGTAAGCCAAATCGCTTACACGGATGCCTGGGTTCTCGGTGATAATGCGGCGTGCCTCTTTCATGCGGATGTCGCGGATGAAACTGCTTACGCTCATTCCTGTGAGCGAGCGCAGCTTATTATATAATGTGGAGGCGCTCATGTTCATGTCGGCGGCAAAGGCATCCCTGTCATAATCGGCATCGTCTAAATGGGTGTGCACACACTGCAGAGCCTGTTGCAGCAGTTCGTTGTCGGGTTCGGTCATGGCAGCCGCCTTGTGGTGTGTCTCTTCCAGTGTCTGCTGCTTGAAGTCGCGCTGTATGCGCTGGCGATTCTCTATGATGTTGTTGATGCGCAGGCGCAGATCGCTCAGCTTGAAGGGCTTGGTGATATAGTCGTCGGCACCGATGAGCAGCGATTCTTCCCTTTCTTCTTCCTGAGCTTTGGCGGTGAGCAGTATCACAGGCAGGTGGGCATAGTCGGGCGAATGTTTTACAAAATGGGTGAGTTCATTGCCGTCCATGCGGGGCATCATCACATCAGAGATGATGAGGTCGAGTGGCTTTGTCTTGATGATTTCCGTGGCCTCCACACCATCGCGTGCGGTATATACATGGTATTGGTTCTGAAGAAGTTGCTTCATCAGCAGTAGCAGTTGCACATTGTCTTCCACCACCAGCAGTTTGTAGGCCTCTTCGTCGGGTGTGTCGTTGCCGCTGGCTCTTATCTCCTCGTTGACCTTGGCATAGTCGCTGATGATGCTGGTAGGCACATTCACCTTGATGGTGTGCTGGTCGTCTATCTGGTCGTCAGAGAATGCCTCCTTGCCGATGGGCAGATCCACGGTGAAAGCGGTGCCTTTTCCCGGTGAGCTGACGCACTGTATCTTACCGCCATGCAACTGCACCAAATCGCGTGTCAGTGCCAGGCCCAGACCATTGCCAATGACGTTGAACTTGCGATAGTTGCCGTCGTAGAAACGCTCAAACAGGTGCTTTTGCTGCTGCCTGTCCATTCCGGGACCGTTGTCTTGCACGGTGATGGATATGCGGTCAAAATAGCTGTTGGTTTTTACGCTGAGGCTGATTTCTCCCTTTTCGCCCGAGTATTTGGCTGCGTTGGACAGTAGATTGAAGATGATTTTGTCTAACTTGTCAGGGTCTATCCATCCAATCATGCTCTTGGGGTTACATTCGATGGTGAGCTGCTGGCCCTTTTTCATCATCAGCGGTTTGACGCAGAGAGCAGTGTTGTGGATATATTCCATCACATCTCCATTAGACACCTTGAGCTTCAGTTCGCCCGACTGTGATTTGCTGGTTTCAAGAATCTGTTGCAGCAGTCGCACAATACGCTGCACGTTGAGTTCCATCATATCATATTCTGCAGTGCAGTCGGTGTGCTTGGGTTTGAGCAGTTCGATGGATGATGAAAGAATGGTGAGCGGGGTGAGAATCTCGTGGGTGATATTGGTGAAAAGATAGCTCATTTGCAGACGGTTTTTCATCCTTACGCTACGGATATAGAGCCACCGGGCACCTAAAAATAATGCCGCACAGACTGCTATTCCAAAGATAAGTAGGAGAATTGTCGTCATATTGTTTTGAAAATCACAAGCGAAGTTACTTATTTTTCTCTTTTTATCGTGGCTATTGGGTGAAAAAAAGTGGAAAATGGGGCAAAAAGGTTTGATTTAAGCTAAAAAGGGTTGAAAAATCGTGAATATAACGGTATTTACACCTCTTTTCACGAAATTTCAACGTGAATTATTTGGGGCGTGACTATATTTGCAATGTCAATCGAGGACAATAGGTCCTTGGGTATTGACTTTAATGGTTAAGGTTTATGGTTGATTAATTTGTTTTTAAAGTATCAAATTATCGAAAAGACTTCGCTGTGAAGCGAGGTCTTTTTTCGATTTATAGAACCTACCTTATAAATCAAAGGGGATGTGTCAAGATTTCTCTTCTGACACATCCCCTTTTTCTAACCTTCTCCTTAAAACTAACTACAATCTCAATTCCTTATGATGAACAATAACCAATATTTCTTTTCCAATGCGTATCTCTAATTCCATGTCAATCTCATGGTTGGGATTTTCCCTCATGACAATCTTTTTTACCTTTCAAGTACCCTTGTCAAATCCCTTCTAACAATCTTCTTTTACCTTTCAAGTACCTTGTTGAATCCCCTTCTAACAATCTTCTTTTACCTTTCAAGTACCTTGTTGAATCCCCTTCTAACAATCTTCTTTTACCTTTCGAGTACCTTGTTGAATCCCTTCTAACAATCTTCTTTTACCTTTCAAGTACCCCGTTGAATTGTTGTTACCCTTCAACGTCTTTTTGCCTTATGTTGATTATCATCTCCTTTGTCAAGGATGATAAGTGTGGATTGTCACACCCTTTGTTCCTATTGACACTGCAAAATTAAGGCTGTTTGCGCACACAGCAAAGAAATATACAAGAATTTTGCAAAAAAAAGTGCCTTATCTTGATTCAAATCAATTGTTGTGTGCGCACACAGCACAGCAATAATGCGTCACATGTGGCTTTGAGGTGGGGATTTAAAAGTCCAATTTGGGCTTAACCAAGATGGGAAACCGCCTCCAGTTCGGCTTCTACAAGGTTGGTGAGTTCTACAAATTCATCGATGGACAATTGTTCGGGGCG
>CALZNR010000035.1 GCA_945827565.1 uncultured Prevotella sp. | reverse complement strand
CGCGCAATGAGGGGCCGACGTTTCCACGGTCGCCCTTGTCGCCCTTGTCGCCTTTGTCACCCTTTGGGCCTTGGATTTCTCCTAAATCAATCCAATAACCACCGTCCTTAACCCACAAATGCTTATCAGCGGTTGTGTAGGCATCGCCATCCTCGCAATAATACGTTGCATCGCCTCTGTTTGTCGGCATCATTACACACGCGCCATCTGGATATGTGGTTGTATCAGGAATATCAACCAAATAATAATGGCCGTTAGTCTTTGATGCAGCGGAATAATCGGCGATTGATGCAAAATGCCCGTCTGCGCTACCCTTTGCCGTGAATGACGTACCATCGGCCCCATCTTCACCTTTAATCTTCGCCCATGTGTAAACGCTGGGGTTTGTGCCCTCGGTTGATGTGGTTTTATTCTTGGCAATGCCAATATACGCTGTGTTTTCGGTTGGTGTGTCATACATGGATGCAGGATAACCCGAACTGCTCAGGCTGTCGGCATACTTAATCCATGTGTAATAAGTTGTGCCGTTGCTACCTCTTGCACCTGTCACGCAAATGGCCGTAGTGTAAAAATCGCGGTCAGTCAAAACGATGTGTGAGCGCGTCCAGATATAATAACCACTAATCCACGTCGGGCGTGACGTTGACCAACTGCCACCACTGAGGCTGTACGCGCTTGTGCTTCGGTAATACTCTTCTGTGATATTCACAACGCCATTGCCCGTGCTTCCCTTGCCTCCCGTGATGCAAACGGGTTCGGTATATTCCGGGTTGCCCTCCGAATAGTCAATGCGTGTTCTGCTCCAGATGTATTGCCCATCAATCCATGCAGGGGCATCGGTACTCCATCCGCTTGTGGGGGCGGTGGTGTTTGAGGTGCTTTGTGCATACTCAACATCAACGCCCAACACACTGCGGCCATTGTCGCCTTTCTCACCCTTGCGGATAAACTTAACGATTCTGGTAACGCTTGGCATGGCTTTAGTCCTTTGATGTGATTGTAATTGATACGTCGCCACCTGCCTGAACACACTGCGCTCTGGTCACGGTCTCTGTGGCTTTGTCCGTTCCCATGCTGCCGGGGTTGAGGTAATTGCCCACGGCATCCTTTACCACGAAATAAAACGTGGTGTCTAACGCCTTGGTGCTTGTTCCTCGCTTGACCACAACGGGCGTGTACGTGACAGTGCCGTTGCCGCTGGTGTCCTCTGTGATAGCCTCATCTTCGGGGCTGGGGTGTGGGTCAACCTGCAATGGGTCGCTGGCATCCATAACGCCCTGAATGTCCTTGCCCAATTCCTCCGCACTCGTTCCGCTTACACGGTTGACGGTAACGCGAAATTCGCCGTAACTGTTGATGTCGGTGTCCTGCACGGTAATGGTCTGGGTTGTCTTACCCGTCAATACTACCCATCCGCTGGCCTGCATCTGCTCCCATACGTATGAAAGATTGGCCGTGAGTTCCGTGCCTTTCTGATAGGCCATTGCCTTTAACTGACAACTGCCTCCCTTGTCGTTAATAACAAAGTTCTTTCCGTCGGGGCTTACGATCGTCACGCGGATTCCGTTGCCCGTGGCCTGTTGGATGGGAATATTGTACGATGCTTCGATTTGGTCAGTCTGAGTGCCGTATGACACGGTGGCCACCATCTTAATGACGGCTGGCGCAAAACCTGCGGCCTGTGCAATGTTCTTGACAATCTGAATACCATAATAAAGGTTGTCACCTGCCGGGGCAATCTTCTTAAACAGCCCTGCAAATGTTCCCGTGCTGGTATCGCCATTCCACTGAATGAGTGTGCCGTTGAAATAGAAATTGATGGCATCGGGCGTTGCAACACCCTCGGCCACACGGCTCGACGTACATACGAAATAAAGTTTGGGTTTCGTTACCTCAAAATTGGGGTAGATACCCGTTACTTGGCTGGTGCTGCCCTCCCATTCCTGGTATATGTCACCATCAGGACACATGATAACGGCGGCATACGTTCCAGCCTTAGACACAAATTTGATGGTTCTGGTTGTTGATGCACTGCTCATGGCTTATTCTGTTTTGGAGTTGTCAGATTCGGTTGCCTCACTCTCGCCCTCGGCTTTCGCTTCGGCTTTCGCTTCGGTTGGCTCTTCGTAGGTATCGCCATCGCCCTCATCGTCTGTTGGCTCTTCGGTGCTGGCTGCTGCTGGGACCTGGCCCTCTCCGTTTTCATTGGTCACGGCTTCTGCCTCATTACCCGTCTGTGGTTCGGGGTCTGCCTTGGCCTCATCCATGATGAAACGCTCATCGGTGGCCACGGGCAAAGGTCGGTTGTACTTTCCATCCTGCTCTTGCTTGGCCTCATGGGGCATGAGGGCAATGCCGCCAATCTGCGTTAATGTCTCGTTGAGCATAGGCAATGGGCCAAATGCTGTCATATCGCCCTGCCAAAGAATGTAATTGCCATCTTTCAGTTTCAGACGGTCATTTTCCAGATGCAAATAAGCTGCAACTTTCGGATTTGCTTTAATGTAACGTGCCATAATCTCGATATTTTTATTAGTGAATTAAAATGATGTTTCCGTCGCCGTCTTCAAACAACTTTCCGTCGCCATCTTCCCATGCTGCCACGGGGCCGATGTCCTTAACGTCAATGCCGTACACTGCACCAAATTGGGCGTTCATGGCTGACGTGGATAACATATCAGGCTCTTGGCCGTGGGCAATGAGGCTGTACGACAATGCACCGCTGGCCTTGTTTGTCGCCACATACCAAAGCACCAACAACTCCCTTTCGGGGTTGGCAATCTCTCCGTGGGTGTCATAAATAGATGCGCGTGGGGCAATAGCCAACATTCCGCTGGGGATATTCACGGGGCAATCTACGATGTCAAAATCATACTTGTGGATTCGACGCACAAACTCCACCACTTTGCAGGGGCTTCTATCGTTGAGCGTAATGGCTGCTGGGTTGCCCTCTGGGTCATATTTCGCTCTGCAACGCAAAGCCAAAGATGCGCCCATGAGGTCACGATGCACAACAGCACTGAGGCCATCGGCGGCCACGTCAATGCAATAATCCAATGCTGGTTCTGCGCCTACAACTGACCATGTGCCATCGTCGCGTAACAGTTCCCACACGAAAAGACGATTGGCCACTGCACACTCCTTTGTACCTAATTTAAGGCTGGCGGTCACGGTCTGGTCGGCCACGTCATTGAGGGGGTCATAAATGGTTTGGTCGGCGGCATCCAAAAACAACTCAGGCAATGCCGTGGAGTTCCTGCACATGATGTGGAATGTGTCTTGAATGACGTACAACTGCCCTGTACGGCTGTCGGTGTACTCGGCATAAAACTCCAGCGTAATCGGGTGCTGAGGCTCTGCGTTCTTTTTTACCTTAATACGTCCGGCATCGTTTCCGCTTGCTGTAATCTCATAATCTGCATTGGTAGTCTCAATGAGGGTCTTAGCACCATCAATAATCTCATACCAACGCACATTAGCCAAAAGATGGTTAATGCTGCCCGATGTCAAAATCTCGTCCTTATCCATGCGCCCGATTCGCGGTTGGATAATGAGGGGCGTGAGGGTGTAATCAGGCGTAAACAATCCCGATTCGGCAACATACGTCTGTCGGGCCGGTACGCTGCCATCAACCGCAATCGTGCGGCTAACCTGCAACGGCTTAAAGTTAAAATCAAATCTTCTTGTTTTCATATATTCAGCTGCTTATATGTTAAAACTCAAAACTAACGCTCTCCGTGGCCGCTGGCTCACCCATGCCGTCGCGCAATGTCACCGTGGCCGTGTATCTCAATATCTTTGGCACATACCCGTTGAAATCCACGTCGGCGGCTGTCAGATTTATGGATTTACCTGCACCTGCCCGTTTCAATGCCCATGCGTTATCGCTGGCCACTCGCTCAACGCCTTTATCATCTTCACTGTATCGTGTCCATATCACATCGGCATCCAGAATGTCGGAGGTCACATCAATGTTGTGGAGTTTGGCAATGATGGTCAATGTAACGGCAAATCGGTCGGGGTCGAAAAGGTAATCAGTATCGGCAAACTCAACCGTGAAATCGGGGTTGCCCTCCACCATTGCCCAATCGGTATTGTTCCATGCCGGGGCGGTCTTTGTCAGATTCTTGCAACACCGATATTTGCAACCCATGTACCACACATCGCTTGTTTCCCATACGCCCGTCGTGAGGTTCTTGGCCTCGCAATAATAATTGGCGGCTGCATACCATTGGCCACGATCAACGTATGTAACAATCGGCTTGCCTTGGAAATCAACCCTTATTACGTCCTGCACGATGAGTCCACCGATGTAAACGTAATCCAGATTGTCGCGCAATGGTAACGGGTTTCCATCGCGGTCGGTCATGTGCTTAACAAACTCTGGTATCGTGCCAAAGGTGGCTGCATAGTTGGATTTGTCAATGATGGGCTTTGTCACACCATTCAAATGCACAAAGCGCCCCTCCGTGCTTGACAGATAAAGGCAGCTTTGGCGTGTCTTATCGGTTTGGTTGCCCCATCGGGCAATCTTCATCAACTCGCACGGCAAAAAGTTCTTTCCGGCTGGGGTCTCATCGTCGGGGTACATCGTCACCTCAATGTAATTGAGCGTGGGGTTTACGCTGTTTACCCTCATCCATGAGGTGTACATGGCGGCGTTTCCCTGGCCCGTCATGCCCAATGCCACTGCACCCAAATTATTGATAATGCCTTTCAGCACATTGCCGACGGCTTGGGCGGTAAAATATCCCTCCCATTTGGGGTGCAAATATAGGCCATAACAATTGTCGCCCAAATCCACAACTCTCTCGATTGTGTCGGCCTCAGTCAACAATTGGTCGCCCTCGATGGCTGACAGTCGGTTGATGATTAACTCAACGGCCTCAAAGTATGTGCGTACCCTCACGCTTTCAAACTCTGCATTGCCGTATTTGTCAATACCTGCGCCCTTTCCAGCATATAAAGATTTGACGAACTCACCAAACTCTGCACCATCTTGGAATATGGCCATACCAACGGCAATCAATCCCTGCTCAAAGGTAATTTTGCCCCGCGCCACATCGTCTGTAATACGGCTCAGGAATTGTTGGCGCACGGGGCTGTCGGGTGTGAGGTCATGGGCAATGTCGGCATATCCGGCTTTGACCTTTTCCGTTACCTGCTGCAATGAGGTCTCGCCCGTGTCGGGGTCTGTCACCTCAACGTACCGGGTCAGATACTCATAACCTTGGCTGTCGGTGCTTATCTGGTCGAGCGAGGATTTGTTAGCATGGGTGTGGCCGTCGCCAGATGGTACGCTGCTGCCCCCCGTGTCGCCATTCAGCACCACGGTACTTGCAACGCTGCCAATGCCCTGCTCACGCAATCTCTGACTGCGTGGGCGCGGTGTGCGGTTGGTGGTTACTGCTGTGTATTTCTTATCCATGCGCTAACCCTCCACTTCTTCGATGGCTTCGTACTCATCGGCGTTGAACTCAGTAAACACGGCATCCGTCGTGTCCGTAATCACGTCCTGCGCTTCCTCGCTTATGATGAACACTTTGCCTTTTTGGTTTCTCTCTGTGTATGCGGCCAAATCGCCCGTGTCAATGACTGCCTCACCCTCCAACGTCGTGTGTCGGCTGGCATATTGGCTGTAAAGCGTACCAATCAGCAATCTTTCGGGGTGGTCAGTCACACCGGCCCTTTTCAATGTCTGTATTTGCAGGCTGTCAGATGCACGATGGTAGATACCTTTGGCCGTGGGGCAAACCTTGTTGGCCGTTCCGCAAATGGTGTCAATGCTGATTTTCTCTTTCGCGGCCTTATTGATGTAGCCCGAATATTCCACATCGTCCAACTCGGCATCGTCAAATATGAGGTTCTTACGCACCACCTCCAACACGGGGGCTTTGTAGAGCAACCAACGCACTTTGTTGTAAAGTCCTTTGTTGTTCCATTGTGCCGTTGTATCAAAATCGTGCTCTTCGCCAAAATCGTAACAATTCACGCCCTGGTACACCACAATCTCCAAATATCCACCATTGGTCGGGTACGGGATAAACTCACCGTCTGGCTGGGCCTTAAAACTCTCATACATATAAAAGTGGCCGTAATCCCACGATGGAAAATAACCCTTTCTGTAATCAACCATGCCATCGGTTGAGCCACCTGTTCGGCTTGAAACGTCTGGTCTGCCAATGTTGTGTCGGTTCTTGTGCCAACCCAATATCCCTGCGCTATCTTCCAAATCCGACGGGTCGTAATACTCCAACCAACAATCGCCAAATGCGGCCTCCCCTGCCTGCCAACTGACGGCTGGCACTTGGCCGTAAACGGTCATGGTGTCGAGCGTTGACCAATATATGTTGCCCTGCGTTCCTGTCACGGTCTTAGGCCGATTGACGTAATGGCAAATGGCATTGCCGTCATTATCATAAAGCGTAATGCCAACTGGTACAAACGCCCATCCCGTCCATACCTTGAATTTGTTATATCTGTCCTCTTCATTGTTCTTGGCATCGTTGAATGGATTGTAACGGGCATCCAACAGCATTTCCAATGATAGTTTCAGATAGTATTTCTTACGGTCGGCATCGCTCAGTTTGGGAATGAAAACACGGTTGGTTTTCATCAATATACCATTGGCGGCATTGGCCACGGGGTTCAATTTCCGTTTTGGCCATCCCGTATCTAATGAGCCGTGGCCACCCGTGTAAAAACTCCATGCGATTGCCGTTTCTTCGCTGGGGCCGCTCACCATCGGCTGAATGTGGCAATATTTGGCCGACGGGCTTAAATACGCCAATCCCTTGCCCTTGGTGCTGACAAAGATAGTAAAGTTAATCAGGTTGTAATCAACGCTGCTTCCTTGCCGTATCTCACCATAATTGTGGTAATACGAATAATATTCCAATCCAGCCACACAACCGCTTGTGTCGCTTGTCAGATTTGTTAATGAGGCATCAAAGGTATCTTTGTACTCTAATTCTCCCTCCAGCAACTTAGCCGACGAATACGGGGAAAAACCAATCTTCACGTTATTGGCCACCTTGTCAACACCCATCGTCTGGCTGTCACCATCCCACTCAATCACTCTGCGTGGGGCGTTCTGGCGCAATCCGTTGAGGTCATACACCACGATTTTGCCATTGCGCTGTACCATCTTCAACGCCAACGGCTGCAATATGCCAATCAACACATCTTCCAACGTACTTGCCTCACCATCCTCATCGAAGAAATTTTCACTCCTTACTGACAATGCGGATGGTGTGGCCTTGGCGTTGCTGTCGGCAAAATATGTGCTGCAATAGGTCGTATCGTCCAAAGCTGCATAATTGATGGTGCTGCGGCTCAGTGCGTTCATCAAAATATCGTGTAACGTCTGCATACCTGACAGATTATATTTCAATCTGCCCAAAATGCCAAAATCGCTAAATGTGAGGGTAACGACGTAATGCCTGGCCCTCTCATACGGCTCTTCGTAAAACTCTGGGTCTAACGCGCCACTCCAATAAAGTACATTATCCTTGTACACGTCCATGCGGATTTGCCCAACCTCGATTGAATATAAATCCTCATACGTTCTATCGCCGGGGCTTTCAATTTGGATCGTGGCCGTGCTGCCGTGCAACACCTCTTCTTTATCAATGTGTTTCCACTCAATCAACAACGCTTCCTCTGCCTCAAAAGTGAGTTGGCCGACACGGGCAAATGCCTTGTCAGCCTCTTGCAAAATCTCCACTCGCCACACGGTGTTTGCGTGGCTCAGGAACTCACCCATATATCGTAAATACTTTGCCATCGTTACGTGCGTTTATTGATTTTGTTTTCCTTGTTCAGCACACCAACCAAACGTCTGCCCTTAATGACAAACTCCACCTTTCCGCTGAAACCGCTTGACGGCTCAATCATGGAGCGCAATTTGTCTAACGGGGCCACGACTTCGGGGTTGTGGCTTGCACCTGCGTACTCGCCGAATATGCCCAACGTGGGGCCAAATGCCAAAGCACCCTTTTCGTACTTCGGTATGCCTGCGGCAATAATCATGGCTTGCTGGGCGGCAATCATGCCGGATGCAATGGCCGTACCTGCAAATGGTATGTAAGCGTGGGCGGCAAATGTCATGGCTGCGGCCAACTCTGCCCACGATGCTGTTTCCAATTTGTTTGCCGCAATCTGGGCCACGGATGCAGCAACATTGGCGGCGGTCGCTGCCTCCCTGGTCGCTGCCTCTGTGGTCTCTGCACCTGCCTCAACACCTTTGGTCACGGCGTGGGCTGACGATGCAGCCGATAACAAATTGATGATACCAATGACGGCTTGGATGCCCTCATACAAACCGATGAAAGCATCAATGAGTGCAACAGTCTTTTGCCATGCGTTGCCGTTACCCTCCAGCGCGTCCGTAATGCTCTGAATGGAGTTGCCAATGCCCTTGATACCATCCCATCCGTTACGGGCTGTGTCAAATGCACTTATTGACTTTCTGCGCCATTCCTCGTATGTGACAATCATGCCCTCAATCTGCTTTCGCTGATTCTCGGTCGGTGGGTTGTCAATATCGTTGAGGGCCTTTTTCAGTTCGCGGATTTTGTCAGTGAGGGCATCAAATCCCATGCCCTTAATCTTCACCTTGAACTCACGGCCACTTAGGGCGTTTATTTCGTCAATTTCCTTTTGCATCCCTGCCAACTCAATCGGCCTCTGCATAGCCTTTTTCTTGGCTTCCAATGCTTGTATGACTTGCTGGGTGGCGGCGATCTCATCGGCACTCTGATGTTTTTGGAGTTGACCGTAATAGGAAATGGCATTGTCTAAATCCTCGATGGTCTTTAGCGTGCCAATGGGGCCTGGCTTTTTCATTGCCTCCAATGTGGCATCCCATTTCTTACGCA
>CALZNR010000034.1 GCA_945827565.1 uncultured Prevotella sp. | reverse complement strand
TTGTTTTTAGGGATGTTCTATAAATTAGTTTTCATGTTTCTATCAGGGTGTCTCTTTTGCTTGGACGATTTTGGACTCTCATTTGCATCTGTCTCTTTTTCATTCAGTCACGATGCCCGCATCGCTCCTTCTTTCATAAAAGACATCTGCTGCATGATAGCCTCAAAATAGCCTCAAGCTAATTTATAGAACACCCCTAGAGTGCAGTTGCCGTATGCTCAAGTGTATATCAGTGTGGTCATGGCATTGCTGTCAAAAATCTCCTGTGCCACCTGTTGCAGCAGTGGTGCGTTCAGTGCGTCAATCTCTGCATAGAGGTCGGTCACATCCTTCTGCCATCCGTAGTGCAGAAATCCTTTGGCAAAGTCGAGTGCAAAGCTCTCGCGGTTGTCGCAAGCCACGGCAATCTGTCCTTTCAGTTGTTTTTTGGCATTGTTCAGTGCGCTGCTGTTCAGTGGCTGTTGCATCAGTCGGTCCAGTTCGCGCCTCACCAGGCGTATGCAGCGTGCTGTGTCGTGTGCATCGCAGCCAAAATATGTGCACCATGTGCCAGTATCGGCATAGCTCAGCATGGAGCTGTCCACCGCATAAACCAGTCCGTTGCGTTCGCGCAGTGCCAGGTTCAGTCGGGTGCTCATGCCCGGTCCGCCCAGCAGGTTGTTGAGCAGATACAGGGCTATGCGGTGAGGATGTCCCACGTGATAGGCCCTGTTGCCCATCATCACGTGCGTCTGGTGGGTGTCTTTCTTCATCTCCACCTGTCGGTGGCCTGTTGGCGGTGGCAGTGTGGGATAGGTTTTCTTGTTCACCAAGGGCAGTGCGGCAGGCAGGTCGGCGGTAGCTTTTTCCAGCATCTTCACCAGGTGGTCGAAGTTGATGTTTCCATAGGCAAAGAAGATGGCGTTGTTGGCACGGTAGTGTGCATTGGTAAACTGGCGCAGGTGCTCTGCAGAGTAGGTGCGCAGTTTGTCTGCCTGTCCCAGGATGTTGTGTCCCAGGGGATGATTGGCAAAGAGCAGGTTTTCAAAATCGTCGAAAATCAGTTCTGCCGGCGAGTCGTTGTAGCTCTCTATCTCGTCGCAAATCACCTCCACCTCTTTCTCTATCTCTTGCTGTGGGTAGGTGCTGTGAAACACGATGTCGGTGAGCAGGTCCACCGCTTTGGGCAGATGCTCTTTCAGGAGGGCGGCGTGAAACACCGTGCTCTCCTTGTTGGTAAACGCGTTCAGGTCGCCTCCCACACGCTCCAGGCAGTTGATGATGTTCAGTGGTCGCCGTCGCTGTGTGCCCTTGAAGGTGGCGTGCTCGCAGAAGTGCGCCATACCCTCCTGATTATCAAGTTCATGGCGTGTTCCTGCTGCAATGCCATAGCCACAGTAAACCACAGGCGAAACGTCTGGTAAGTGGATGATTCGCAGTCCATTGACCAGTGTATGAGTGTTGTATTTCATGTCAGTGTGCGCAAAAATACGAATTTTTAGTTTGTTATTTGCAAAAAAAATAAGATATTTGCAGCATAGTTTCATGGGGATGGCAGCTTTGACCTGCGTCATTCACGCTGTTCTGTTACGAAAGGGCTAAACGGTTGTACATCAGTGTGAGCACGGCGATGAGGGTGCGGCACGTAGTGAATCCTACTTTTCAGGAGCAGGTTTCATCCCCGTGTTCTTTTGTTGTTTTTATCAGAACGTATATCATCACAACCAGAATAATCATTCACACACGATGCGAAAAGTAATAGGTATTGGCGAAACGGTATTGGATATCATTTTCAGAAATGACGAGCCGATAGGGGCAGTGCCCGGTGGTTCGGTGTTCAATGGCATCATCTCTTTGGGGCGTGCAGGCGTGCCCACCACCTTTATCAGTTCCACAGGCAGCGACAGGGTGGGGCAGCGCATCATCCGTTTTCTTCAGGAGAATGGTGTTGACCACAGTCAAATCAATGTCTATCCGGGCAGCAAGTCGCCCATCTCTCTGGCTTTTCTCAATGAGGACAATGATGCCGACTATGTGTTCTATAAAGACCATCCGCACGACCAACTCGACTTTTCCTATCCCGATGTGCAGCCCGATGATGTGGTGATGTTCGGGTCCTTCTATGCGGTCAATCCCGTGATTCGTCCGCAGGTGCAGGGCTTCTTGGAGTATGCACGCAACAAGGGGGCCATCCTGTACTACGATGTCAATTTCAGAGCCTCTCACCAGCAAGAGGTCATCAAGATAACACCCTACCTGCTCGAAAATCTTGAGCTGGCACATGTGGTGCGTGGCAGTGTGGACGACTTTGAGGTGCTGTTCAAGAAGAAAGATGCCGATGCCATCTACCGCAGCGATGTGGCTTTCTATTCCAAGAAGTTCATCTGCACCAACGGAGCCCAGCCTGTGCAACTGCGTGCCGAGAATGCACTGCGTAAGGAATATCCCGTGATAAAGACCAACACGGTGAGCACCATCGGTGCCGGTGACAACTTCAATGCCGGCTTTGTGTATGGACTCATCAAGAACAAGGTGAGCCGGGAGATGATGGAGCAGGCACTGCCTGAAACACTCTGGGACCAGCTGATAGCGCATGCACAGCAGTTCAGCGCCAACTGCTGCCAGAGCATCGACAACAGCATCGACAAGGCTTTTGGCTTGAAATTACAACAACAATAACAACAGGCGGAGCCGTGAGTGTTGCCGCCTCAAAAACAATGATAATACCATGCAACAGATTACAAACAACATCCACTATGTGGGAGTGAACGACCGAAACAAAAACCTCTTTGAAGGCCTGTGGCCATTGCCCAACGGCGTTTCCTACAACTCGTATCTGATAACCGATGAAAAGGTGTGCCTCATAGACACCGTAGAGGTAGATTTCTTCATTCCATACATCAAGAATATCCAGGACATCCTGGGCCAGCGCCCCATCGACTATTTGGTGGTGAACCACATGGAGCCCGATCATAGCGGGGCCATCGAACTGATACGCAAGTACTATCCTGACATCACCATCATTGGCAACAAGAAGACCTTTGGCATGATGCAGGGCTTCTATGGCATAGACAACCAACTGCTCGAGGTGAAAAACGGCGATACACTCTCGCTGGGCGAGCATCAGCTCACCTTTGTGCTCACCCCCATGGTGCATTGGCCAGAAACCATGGTAACCCTGGAAACCACCACACACACCCTCTTCTCGGGCGATGCCTTTGGCTGCTTTGGCGCCCTCAACGGCGGAGTGCTCGACAATCAAATCAACTGCGACACTTTCTGGCTCGAAATGGTGCGCTATTACAGCAATATCGTGGGCAAGTATGGCACACCTGTACAAAATGCACTGAAGAAGTTGCAGGGCGTGCAGATAGACTATATCTGCTCCACCCACGGTCCTGTGTGGCACGAGCACATCGCCAGGGTGATAGACCTGTACGACAAGATGAGCCGCTACGAAACCGAAGACGGACTGGTGATATGCTATGGCACCATGTATGGCAACACCGAGAGGGCTGCCGAGATGATAGCACGTGCAGCCAGCGAGGCAGGCATCAAGAACATCGTGATGTACAATGTTTCTAAAACCCACCACTCTTACATCATCCGCGACGTGTTCCGCTACAAGGCCCTCATCGTGGGTGCCCCCACCTACAACGCCGGTCTTTACCACGAGATGGAGGTGCTGCTCTCAGAACTGGCAGGCAAAGACATCAAGAACCATCTGCTGGGCTGGTTTGGCAGCTATGCCTGGGCTGGCAAGGCAGTGAACAAGATTGCCGAGTGGAACGAACAGAAACTGCACTTCACACCTGTGGGCACGCCCGTAGAAATCAAGCAAAGTCTGGATGCCGAAACCACCGCACAGTGCTTCGCATTGGGCAAGGCAGTGGCAGAGGCACTGAAGCAGTAAGCCCCCAGAACACCAAAGACAAACAGAAAAACAACTGACAGCATTTGAAAACATTTGAAGAACTGGGCGTAAGCGCAGACATCGTGCGCGCCATCAGCGAACTGGGGTTTGAGCATCCCATGCCCGTACAGCAAGAGGTGATACCCTATCTGCTGGGCAACCGTAACGACATCATAGCACTGGCACAGACAGGAACGGGAAAAACGGCCGCCTTCGGCATCCCGCTGATACAGCGCATTGATGTAAGTTCCACACAAACACAGGCTTTGGTGCTCAGTCCCACGCGCGAGTTGTGCCTGCAGATTGCCGATGACCTGAGCGACTTTGCCAAATACATCGGTGGCCTCCATGTGGTGGCAGTCTATGGAGGTGCCGCCATCGACCAGCAGATAAGGCAGCTGCGCAATGGAGCACAAATCATCGTGGCCACTCCGGGCCGACTAATCGACCTGATAAACAGGGGCAAAGCCAAGCTCGATGCCGTGCAGAACGTGGTGCTCGACGAGGCCGACGAGATGCTCAACATGGGATTTACCGAGAGCATCAATGCCATCTTTGAACAGCTGCCCGAAGAGCGAAACACGCTGCTCTTCTCTGCCACCATGAGCAAGGAGATAGAGCGTATAGCCACCAACTACCTGCACAATCATCAAGAGATAGTGGTGGGCAGTCGCAACGAGGGAGCAGAAAATGTGAACCACGTGTACTACATGGTCAATGCCCGCGACAAGTATCTGGCACTCAAGCGCATAGTGGATTATTACCCCAAGATCTACGGCATCATCTTCTGTCGCACCAAAAAGGAAACACAAGAGATTGCCGACAAGCTGATACACGATGGCTATAACGCCGAGAGCCTGCATGGCGACCTGTCGCAACAGCAGCGCGACACCACGATGCAGAAGTTCAGAAACCACCTCACACAGTTGCTTGTGGCCACCGATGTGGCAGCACGCGGACTGGATGTGGACGACCTGACGCATGTCATCAACTTCGGACTGCCCGACGACACCGAGAGCTACACCCACCGCAGCGGGCGCACGGGCAGAGCAGGGAAGAAGGGCACATCCATCGCCATCATCCACTCGCGCGAACGCCGTAAGATGCGCGATATAGAGCGCATCATAGGCAAGGAGTTTGTGGCTGGCGAGATACCCACACCGCAGGAAATCTGCACCAAACAGCTCTATCGAGTGATGGACGAGATAGTAAAGGTGGATGTGGATGAAGAGCAGATAGCCCCCTTCATCGGCGAGATAAACCGGCACTTTGAATACTTCGACAAGGAAGACATCATCAAGAAGATGGTGAGCAGAGAGTTTGGCAAGTTCCTCTCTTACTATGCTAACGCACCCGAGATAGAGAAGGTGACCACTGGCAAGATGACCGACAAAGGGCGCAAAACCGACCGCAAACGCGACGAGAAGCGTGCTCCACGCACACCTGAACAGGGCTACCGGCGCCTGTTTGTGAATCTGGGAAAGGCACATGGCTTCTACCCGGGCGAGGTGATGCAGATGCTCAACAGGCATCTCGGAGGCCGTCAGCAGGTGGGGCATATCGACCTGATGCCGCAGTTCTCTTACATCGAAGTGCCCAAGGGAGATGCCGACAGGGTGATGCGTGCCCTCAACGGCATCAGATACAAGGGCAGAGAGGTGCGCTGCAATGATGCCGATGCGGGCAGCAGAAATGGCAGGCAGGCCTATAATGACGAGGAGCGTGCCACCAAGAAAAACTCCAGGCGCATGACCAACCCCAAGCGAAGTGAAGAGCCCAGACGACAGTTCACCAAAGACGACTGGATGAAATTTCTGCACCCCGAAATGCCCCGACTGAAAGGCGAGGTGCCCGACTTCAGCGAGGAGGGATGGGCACGCCGCAAACCCAAGAAAAAATAAGTGTGTAGCATCATGGCAGGCTTGTGGCAGTGTATGTGCATGGCTGTGCTGATATGCCTCACAGGCGCTTGCAGCGCCCCTACAGCCTCTTCTTTGCTGCCCGGTGGGTTGACCCTCATCGAGGGCGATATCGTGCTGCGTAGAGGCTTGGGAGTGGCAAGCAGGGCGGTGCTGGCAGCCGACGATGGGGGCGAGTACTCCCATGTGGGCATCGTGGTGCAGCAGGGCGACACGCTGTGTGTGGTGCATGCCGTGCCCTACGAGGGTGAGGAGGATAGGGTGGTGATGGAGCCTGTATGGCAGTTTTTCAGCTCTTCCAATGCCGTTGCGGGCATGGTGTTGCGCAGCGAATGTCGCAGTGTGGCACAGGCGGCGGCACGCCATGCCGTGGCTGTTTGTTGCAGAGGCACCCTGTTCAATCACGATTACGACGACAGCGACACCACACGCATGTATTGCAGTCAGTTGGTGGAACATGTCTATGCTCATGCCGGACTGTCGCTCACCCGTGGTGTGCGCCACAACATCAGCTTGCCCGGCTTCCGTTTTCAGCATGTCATCCTTCCTTCCGATTTTGTCAGCAGTCCTGCGCTCAAGGTGGTCTGCCGATTTTAGAACAACCTTTAAATAACAGATAGTGATGAAAAATGTATGGAATGTAATGGGCAGAGCCCTGGCAAGTGCCATGGTGCTGATTGCCGTGGTATGTGTAATGAACAGCTGTTCGGGTGGCGACAACAGTCCGGAGGGCATAGTCAGTAAAGCCCTGACCAAACTTCAGGAAAAGGATTATGTAGGCTACATCGACCTTATCAAGTTTTCCGAGACAGATGCCGAGAAACTGCAAAAGCAGAAGGCAGCCCTTTTGGAACTGGCGCAAAGAAAGTTTGACAAGAGCTTGGAGAAGAAGCAAGGGCTCGAGTCATGGGAAGTGCTCTCTACCGATATGGATGCGACGGGCGATGTGGCCGTGGTCAAGGTGAAGCTGAAGTATGGCGATGGCAGCGAAGAAGAGGAGGATATCAAAGTGGCTCAGAATGAAGAGGGCGACTGGATGCTGGATGCTGGAAAGTGAAGCCTCTTCATTAACATCCTTCAGCCTTACCGGTAAGCGCATTGCAAAACCCTTAACGGGCATCTCCCTGGTGCGCGCATGGTGCTGAAAGATGGCACGGTGGTGTAGAAAAATGGCAAGATGACAGGGAATTTTTTAAATGAAGAGTAAAGAATAGGGCTACGCTGACAATTCAATTCTTTGAACTTCTCAGAGAACTGCAAATGAACGGCGTAGCCCTATTCTTCACTCTTCACCCTTTTACTTAAAAAGATGCTTATTTTGCATTGATTTCTTTTATCAGTCGTTCGGTGTTGCCCCATTTATCCATCATGTAGAGCACATAGCGGATGTCAACGCCGATGCAGCGTGCCAGCTGACGGTCGAAAAGGATGTCGCTTGCCAAACTGTCCCAGTTGCCGTCGAAGGCCAGACCGATGAGCTCGCCCTTGCCGTTGAACATGGGCGAACCGCTGTTGCCGCCGGTGATGTCGTTGTTGGTCAGGAAGCACAGTTGCATCTTGCCGGTGGTGTTGTCGGTGTATTTGCCAAAGTTGCTGGCAGAGAGCAGACTGTGCATAATGGGTTCGGCATAGTAGTCCTTGATGGTTTCTGCCTGTTTCATCTTCTTCACAATGCTCTCGGCAGTGGTGTAGTAGCCCGAAGGCTTGCCGTCGAGCAAGAAGCCGCCCACCTGTCCGTAGCTCAGGCGCATGGTAAAGTTGGCATCGCTATAGTGTGGCTGGTCCATCTCCATGCGCAGTTTCACATCGCACAAGAATTTCTCTTGCTGGTCAATGGAGTCGATGGTGGCCTTGATGGGTTCCACGATGTTGTTGAATACATTGGTGAGGTCCAGTCCCATCTCCACGCCGCAGTCTTTGTAGAACGATTTTTTGTTGATGTATATCTTCTGGTTGGGCTTCATCAGCACTGAGTTGTTCCAGACATGCTCCACATACAGGGCGTAGTTGCCTCCAAACTTGTTGTCGATGGTGTTGTAGAACTGTGGCAAGAAGCGTGCATCCACCTTTTCGCGGTAGTTTTTCAGCATCACAGCCAGCATCTCCTTTTCGGTGGCAGCGTCCCACACATCGCTGTTGTCTTCAAACTCCACATATTGTTTTTTCTTCTTGTTCTTGGGCCCTTTCACCTCCATGCCGTTGTGCACCTTGAGTGCTCTTGCGGTCAGTTCGTTGGCTCTGCTGCCAAAGGTTTCTCTGAAGTAGGTCAGTGCGCGGATGTATTCAAATCGCTCGTTGTAGAGGTGTTTCATCAGGTTCAGGTCCAGTTGGCCTTTCAGGTAGCCGGTAGAGTCCTGATACTGTCTGATGCGCTGTTCAAAGGTCTCTTTCTGTCCTATCAGGTTCACGCTGTCTATGCACTTGTTCATGCCCAGTGAGTTTTTCCAGTAGTTGGAGCTCTGTGCATACTTGGAGTCGTACTTGATGCGCACGGCCTCGTCGGCGGTCATGTGCTTCCACATCACCTGCTGTTTCACCCCTCTCACCTGTGCCATGGGTGCGTTAGAGGCATCTCTTCTCTCTCTGATGCCAAAGCTCGACAGGTAGCGGTTGGTGCTGCCCGGATAGCCGATGGTCATGCTGAAGTCGCCCTCGCGATAGCCTTGCAGCGACACCTGTGCCCATGTCTCAGGCTTGTAGGGCACGTTCTTCTCGTTGTAGTCGGCAGGTCCGTTGGTATTGGGGTCGGCATAGATGCGGAACACCGAGAAGTCGCAGGTCTGTCGGGGCCACATCCAGTTATCTGTCTCACCGCCAAATTTTCCCATCGACTTGGGCACGGTAAATACCAGTCGCAGGTCGCGGAAGTCGCGGTAGGTGGTGGCATAGTAGGCATTGCCCTCATAGAAGGGTTTCAACTCCAGTCGCAGGGTGGAATCCTGCTCCTTGGTTTTCTTCGACCATGCGTTCTCCACAGAGTCGAGCAGCTGGGCCTGTTTGTCGAGTGGCTGTTCAAAGATGCCCATCTCTTTCAGTTCCTTGGTCACATCCTTCTGTTCCACCATAAAGCTCACAAACATCTGTCTCTTATACACATCTCCGAGCCCACGAGACAGGCAGAAAT
>CALZNR010000033.1 GCA_945827565.1 uncultured Prevotella sp. | reverse complement strand
CGTTTGCACTATCTTTGTTACAGATATCCGCAGAAACAATACATGCTATGGAACCGAAAGAGAGAATAATGCAGTTGAGGCAAGACCTGAACACTCACAACTACAACTACTATGTGCTGAACAATCCCGTGATCAGTGATTACGAGTTTGACCTGATGATGCGTGAGTTGCAGGATTTGGAGAAAGCCTATCCTGAATATGATGATGACAACTCGCCCACAAAACGAGTGGGGAGTGACCTGAACCAGGAGTTTCGTCAGGTGGAGCATCGCTATCCCATGCTGTCGCTCTCGAATACCTACAGCGAACAGGAGGTGACTGATTGGTATCATAGTGTGGAGAAAGGACTGCATGGTGAAGCCTTTGAGGTGTGCTGCGAGATGAAATATGATGGTCTGTCAATAAGTCTTACCTATCGCGATGGAAGGTTGCAGCAGGCTGTGACCCGTGGAGATGGTGTGAGGGGGGATGACGTGACTGCCAATGTGAAGACCATACGCACCATTCCCTTGGTGCTGCATGGAGAGAGTGGCGTGGACTTTCCCCATGAGTTTGAGATAAGGGGCGAGGTACTGATGCCATGGAAGGTGTTTGAAAGACTTAATGAAGAGAGAAAGGCGGCAGAGGAACCCCTCTTTGCCAATCCGCGAAATGCTGCCAGTGGCACGCTGAAGAGTCAGAACTCAGCAGTGGTGGCTGCACGCAGACTCGATGCCTACCTCTATTATCTGTTGGGCGATGAGGTGCCCACCGACAGTCACTACGACAACATGATGACAGCCCATTCATGGGGATTTCAGGTGGGCAACAATATGATCAAGGCACACGGACTGGAAGAGATTACCGCTTTTATCAAACATTGGGACACAGAACGAAAGTTTCTACCTGTGGCCACCGATGGAATTGTGCTGAAAGTAAACTCCCTGCGCCAGCAACGCTCGCTGGGCTATACTGCCAAGAGCCCTCGCTGGGCCGTTGCCTATAAGTTCAAGGCTGAGCGTGAGCGCACCCGTTTGCTGAGTGTTTCCTATCAGGTGGGGCGCACAGGAGCCATCACCCCCGTGGCAAACATGGAGCCCGTGCAGTTGGCGGGTACCACGGTACGCAGAGCCACGCTGAACAATGAAGACTTTATCCGCTCGTTCAATCTGCATATCGGTGACGATGTGTTTGTGGAAAAAGGAGGCGAGATTATCCCCAAGATAGTGGGTGTAGATGAGAGTACCCGACCGGCAGATGCCCAGCCAGTGCAGTTCATCACTCATTGTCCGGAATGTGGTGCCCCATTGGTGCGCTATGAAGGGGAGGCGGCACATTACTGTACCAATGAGAGTGGTTGCGCCCCACAAATAAAGGGCAGAATAGAGCATTTCATCTCACGTAAGGCAATGAACATTGATAGCATTGGACCTGAGACGGTGGATGACTATTACAATAAGGGATTGGTGCACAACATGGCAGACCTCTACGACATCACGGTGCAGCAAATCAATGGCGACGGTAGCAGAGAAAAATCTGCCCGCAAAGTGGTACAGGGGATAGCCGCCAGTAAGGAAGTGCCTTTTGAAAGGTTGGTTTTTGCTCTGGGCATCCGCTTTGTTGGAGAAACAACAGCCAAACTGCTGGCACGCAGGTTTAAGAATATAGATGCCCTGATGACTGCCAAACTGCAGGATTTGATGCAGGTGGATGGAGTAGGAGAGGTGATTGCCAAGAGCGTGGTGGCCTATTTTGCCTCTCCCGAAAACCTGCGTATAGTGGAGCGTCTGAGAGGCTATGGATTACAGATGTGCCTGAGCGAGGAACAACTGCAGGGACAGACAGACAAACTTGCTGGCAAGAGCGTTGTGATAAGTGGCGTGTTTGCCCGTCACAGTCGTGACGAGTACAAACAGATGATAGAGCAAAACGGTGGCAAGAACGTAGGCAGCATCAGTGCCAAGACCTCTTTTATCCTTGCCGGAGAGAACATGGGACCGGCAAAGCTACAGAAGGCAGAGAAACTGGGCATCGCCATTGTCAGCGAAGATGAGTTTCTGAAAATGCTGTAGGTAGTCAACTCCCGCGCCGAGGATAGTTCAGAAGGATGCTGAGCAGTGCGAACACCCCCAAGGTGACGGGATAATACAGATAGCCGATGATGGCTGCTGGAGATACATGCGACAAGCCTGCTGCCATGAGCAGTTGTGCTCCGTAGGGAATAATGCCCTGCACCAGACATGAAAAGGTGTCTAATATACAGGCACATTTGCGATTGTCAAGATGATATCTGCCTGCAATCTCGTTGGCAATGGGTCCTGCGGTGATGATGGCAATGGTGTTGTTGGCAGTGCACACATTGGATAATCCTACTAAGGTGGCGATGCTCATTTCCGCACCCCTTCTGCCTTTGATGCGTTTGGTGAGCAGATGGATAAGATAGTTCATGCCTCCGTTGTGGCGTATCAATGCCATCATTCCTCCTGCCATCATTGTTACGATAATCAGTTCTCCCATTCCCATAATGCCATCGCCCATGGCTTCAAACCACTGCCACAGTGTCATCTGCCCTGTGGGCAATCCAATGATACCCGTAAGGATGATGCCGATGGTGAGCACCACCATGACGTTGACACCGAGAACAGCGAGTACCAGTACGGTGAGGTAGGGCAGGATGGCGTACCACTGCACTTCGCCAGAAAGGGAGCGGGTATGCACATCGGCTCCCAGAAACACATAAATCAGTAACACCACTATAGCCGCAGGAAAGGCAATGGCACTGTTCATCTTGAACTTGTCGCGCATCTTGCATCCCATGGTCTTGGTAGCTGCAATGGTGGTATCGGAGATGAACGACAGGTTGTCGCCAAAGAAGGCACCGCCCACTACCACTGCCACCATGAAGGGGATGCCCACCGAGGTATGTTCTGCAATGCCCACTGCCACAGGGGTGAGGGCCACTATGGTGCCCACCGATGTACCTATAGACAGGGATATGAAGCAGGCTGCAAGAAAGATGCCTGGCAGCAGCAGGCTGTTGGGCAACAGGTTCATGGTAAGATTTACGGTGGCTTGGATGGCACCCATACATTTTGCAGCCTGTGCAAAGGCACCGGCGAGGATGAATATCCATATCATCAGCATCACATTCTTATGGGCGGCGCCAGCAGAAAAGATGTTGATGCGACTTTCAATGCTCTCGCCACGGGTGATGGCGATGGCATAGATGGTAGATACCAGAAATGCCACAGTGATAGGCACCTTGTAAAAATCATTGATGATGACCGAGGTGACCAAATAAAGGCACAGGAACACAAAGAGCGGACTGAGTGCCATAAGACTGCGCCGTTGGGAAGTGGGAGAGGATGACTGTGGATGTGTCATGGCATGAACGATATGTAAATGGAGGGTAATCTACCTGGGATCAACGGGTGCAAAGGTACAATTTATAATCAGAATAAAGGATGAATAGAAGATAAAAAAGAACGGAAT
This sequence comes from uncultured Prevotella sp., assembly GCA_945827565.1. Lineage (GTDB taxonomy): Bacteria > Bacteroidota > Bacteroidia > Bacteroidales > Bacteroidaceae > Prevotella. The sequence continues at coordinate 5,550 of CALZNR010000033.1, read as the reverse complement.
TACTCATTTTTAGTGACCTGTTTTCTTGTTGGTTTTCATAAAATAATTTTACCTTTGTCTCGTGTTTTGCGTGGCAACAGCACGTGCTGAAGATATACAACCATGATGATAAAGGAATGAAAACCCAAAAGATATATGAGGCAGGCGATAAAATGATATCGCTCATTAAAGACAACTACAACCTGTTGCAGTCTCTGGGAAGTTTTGGCATCAATCTTGGCTTTGGTGACAAAACTGTGGATGAGACCTGCAAAGACAATGGCGTGGACACCTATACCTTTCTTGCGGTGGTGAACTATACCATCAACGGTCATGGAAACTTTGAGGATGACGCTCAGTTGTCGGTACCCACCTTGCTGCATTATCTCAAAGCAAGTCATGTATATTTCCTTGGTTTTCAGTTGCCTTTCATACGGCGCGAGTTGCAGGAGAGCATAGATGAATCGAGCAAGTTGGGCGGTCTGATACTCAAACTCTATGACGATTATGCCCAAGAGATACATGAGCACATGATGTATGAAGAGCGAATGTTGTTTCCCTATGTAGATGCTTTACTCGGAGGCAAGGTGACCGACGGCTACAGTGTGGACGTGTTTATCCGCAAGCACTCGGATGCAAATGCTCATCTGAAGGAAATCAAGACACTCATTATCAAATATCTGCCTGGAGATACGGAGAGAAACAATAAACTGATGGCTGCGCTGCACGATATATATAATAATGAGGAGTGGTTGGCGCTGCACTGTCAGGTGGAGGAAAATGTGTTTGCACCCGCTGTACGCAGAATGGAACAATATGTACGCCAAAGCGATGTGTCGAGAAACATCTCCAAGATGATGATGCAGGGAGGCAGTGACAATGGTGAAGCACTGTCAGACAGGGAGCGTGATGTGGTGATCAGTTTGGTGCAGGGCATGTCGAATAAGGAAATTGCCGACCACCTCTGCATCTCTACCAATACGGTGCTCACGCATCGAAGGAATATTGCCCGAAAACTACAGATACGCAGTGCGGCAGGACTTACCATCTATGCCATTGTCAATGGTTTGGTGACACTGAACGATGTGTAGAGAAAAAAGCAAAGCCTACTTTTGGAAATCACGATTTTTAACCTTATATTTGCATTGCCTAACCGATTTGTTGGGCAATGTTTTTTATAAAGGCGGTGAGCAACGTGTATCGCCGCACCTAATAGGATATGCCATGGATGAGAACAAAAAGAAACAGGACAAACTTGTGACCGACAATATGGGACTGGTGGTGGCGATTGCCAAACGCTTTCGAGACAATGGCGTGGAAATGGATGACTTGGTGAGTGAGGGCTATGTGGGCCTGATGAAGGCTGCGGGCAACTACGACGCTACCAAGGGAGGCTTTGCAGCATTTGCCACCCATATTATAGAAAAGAGCATGGAGCATGCGTTGCAACAGCAGGCGCTTGTGAAACCTGTAATAAGTCAAAAGACAGTGGCTGGTTCACGTCAAAAGGGCAAATCCCTGTCTATGGATGCACCGATTGGTGGGCGTGAGAATGTGAACCTGATGAGTTTTATGGCAGACACCAGTGTACCTGAAGCCGATTATATGCTCTACCAGAATGTGGTGAACGACCAACTAACCGCTGCCATGGAAACGCTTCCTGACCGAGAACGTGAGGTGATGATGCGCTTCTACGGTGTGGGAACCACTAAAATCACCCTTGCCGAGATAGCTTCGGAGATGGGACTGAAGCGTGAAAGGGTGAGACAGATACGTGACAAAGCGCTGCGCAAGGTGCGCAAGTTCGTAAAACAGGGCTGAAATTCAACCCATCTTTGGCAATCAGGAAAATGAAAGCAGTGTTGATCAAATGCTGTTGATATCTACATATCCGTGGGTCACAGCATAGATAGTGAGGGCAGAAACACTTTTGATGCCTAACTTTTCCATCACGTTCTTACGGTGGGTCACCACGGTGGTCAGTCCAATATTAAGTTTGTCGGCAATCTCCTTGTTGATACATCCCTGCACAATCAGTACCATCACGTCAATTTCTCGCCTTGTGAGTTGTACGCTGGGTGAGGGAATGGCTTGCTGGATGTGCTGTGGGGGGATGTTTTTGCCGTGAGCGTGTGCTTGCTGCACCATGGCAAGCAGTGCTTTGACAAGATGCTGTTCTGGCACGTTGACACACAGACTGTGAAATTCGCTCACTTGTGAATATGACTCCGTAGAAAGGGTGAGTACGATAGTCTTGTGCTTGTGAGCCACAAAGAAAGCTCGATGGCCAAGCATAATTTCTAACGACACAAAGTAATGAAAAAAACGCTCCGGAGCGTTGGCGGAAAGTTCGCCAAACGACCCGAAGCAGTCTATTTCAAGGGTAGGCATCACTTGATGAAGAATGGCTTTCATTCCCATCATTGCCAGCGTATTGGTGTCTATAATGGCTATGTGTGGTGCCTGCATCATGGCTTACGATAAGAATCCGAGCAACGCACCGGCAGCTACCGCTGAACCAATTACACCTGCCACATTGGGACCCATAGCATGCATCAACAGGAAGTTATGGCGGTCGTACTCCAGTCCCAGGTTGTTGCTGATACGTGCACTCATTGGAACGGCAGACACACCTGCATTGCCAATCAAGGGGTTTATCTTGTTGTCTTTAGACAGGAACAGGTTCATCACTTTTACGAAGCACACACCGCTGGCAGTGGCCACCACGAAAGCGCAGGCACCCACCAAGAAGATGAACAGTGTGTTCTGGGTAAGAAATTCGCTTGCTTGTGTGGAGCATCCCACGGTAAGTCCCAGCAAGATGACCACGATGTCGTTGAGTGCTGCACCAGCAGTTTTTGCAAGTCGGGTTGTCTTGCCCGATTCTTTGAGCAGGTTGCCGAAGAACAACATGCCCAACAGCGGCAGACCAGAAGGCACGATAAAGGTAGTGAGCAGCAAACCAATGATGGGGAAGAGAATACGCTCTGTTTGGCTCACCTCTCGTACTGGCTTCATGCGGATAAGACGCTCTTTCTTAGTGGTGAGCAGGCGCATCACTACAGGCTGGATAAGTGGAACAAGTGCCATGTATGAGTAGGCACACACAGCGATGGCACCCATCAGATTGGGGCATAACTTAGATGAAAGGAAGATGGCGGTAGGGCCGTCGGCACCACCAATGATGGCGATACCCGCAGCCTGATTAGGCTCAAAGCCAAGTGCAAGAGCCGTCATGTAAGCACCGAAGATACCAAACTGTGCTGCTGCACCAATGAGTACCAGTTTGGGATTGGCGATGAGTGCAGAGAAGTCGGTCATGGCACCGATGCCAAGGAACACCAATGGCGGATACCATCCCATGCGCACACCTTGATAGAAGATGTTGAGCACGGAATTGTCTTCATAAAGTCCTATTTCCAGTCCGGCATCTGCACGGAAGGGAATATTGCCAAGTATGATGCCCAAACCGATGGGAATGAGCAACAGGGGTTCAAAATCTTTCTTGATTGCCAGGTAAATGAGGATAATACCTACAGCAATCATCACGAGGTTGCCCTCAGTGGCATTGGCAAAGCCAGTGTAGGTAAGGAACTCGTTGAAGTTATCAACTATAAAATTAGTAAATCCCATGGCGTTCCTGTTTATTCAATGGTAAGCAATACGGTGCCCTCCATTACAGAGTCACCAGGATTAACAGCGATGGAAGTGATGGTTCCCGACTGTTCTGCCTCGATGTTGTTCTGCATCTTCATGGCTTCGAGTACCAGTACGGTGTCTCCCATGTTTACCTTGTCGCCCACCTTGACAGCAATAGAGGTGATGGTGCCAGGCAGGGGAGCCTTCAGTGGAGTGCCAGCTCCGCTACTTACTGGCGCTGCTGCCACTGGCGCCACTACAGGGCGTGGTGCAGGTGCTGCGGGTTGTGGGGCTGCTACCTTGGGCTTGGTGATGGCGCGTGCTGCATTGATAGGCTGTTTCAACTCTACTTCAAAGGGGATGCCATTGACCTTTACTTTGGCAAGATTGCCCTCTACTTCCTCTATTTCAACGTCGTAATCTACTCCTTGAACGGTATATTGATATTTGTTCATGATAATCTGATTTTTATTGTTAGTGAATGATTTTTATTCGAGATGGTCTTATTCATGGAACTGAGTCATCTGATTGTATTCGTTGCTCCAGTCTGTGTTCTTGGGCTTGATGGTGATGATACCACTTTCCACATCGTGCACGTCATCCTGATATTCTTTGAGGGCCATGGCTATGACAGCAATGTAAATCTCCTTGTCAATACCCTTTGACTTCAGACCGTCTTGCAGTATCACATTCGTTTTGTGACCAATCTCCACAGTCTTCTCCACAGTCTTCACGCCAGCTTTCAGCGGTTGCAGTTCTGTCACTTTCTTCACCTTAGAGCGATGCTTCATGAACAGACCGAAGAAATAGAAGAACAGGAACAGAAGTGCCAAGCAGAAGAACACAATGCCCATGGAAAGTACGGTGATACCGAAACCATGAGGATCTTCACGCTTCAGTTTCTCGATTTTTGATTCGCTCTGTGCAATACTATTTGAGATGTCAGGCGTAACGGCATCTTCTTCTTTCACCTCCCAGCGTGTGTCTCCGTCGCTGATGCGGCCAAATGATTGGTTGTCTGCCAACACAGGCACTGTGACAGAGTCGATGAGATCCACACCGTTGCCGTTGTAAAGTGCCACCCATACAGGTTCATCAGTGGGAACAGGAGTGGTGAGATGCAACGAGCCGCGAGCGGGAATGCTGTTGCAGAAAAATACCAAATGTTGCCTGCCGTTCAGTGATGTGCGAGGTTCTCCATTGGGAATGATGCTCATCCTCTTAATGCGCTCGGGTGCGCTAAGCGATGCGTTGAGTACCGAGCGGTCAGTGGTGATGTACATTCCTCTGATGTTGTAGGTGGTGTGAGAGATGTTGGCAATCTCTATCCATGCTCCACGAGTCCCGTATTCATCCTGTATGCTGGCTGTGTTGCGTGTCATTATCTCGTTTAGCTTGATGCTCTTTTCCAATTGGCCGAACACCAGAGTAGGCGAGATAACCAGCAAGGCCCCTAACAGAAGTCCGAGTTTTTTCATTGCGATTAGTTGATTATGTTGTTGATGATGATTAAACGATGTTTCTTTGATGCAGGTTAGATAGCTCCGCATCCCAGCAAGATGATGATCTGGGCGGTGAGAATACGCAGGAACATGCTGAGAGGATATACCGTGGAATAGCCCACGGCAGGTGCCTCCTTGGAGCACGACTGGTTGGCGTATGCCAATGCGGGTGGGTCGGTATAGGTTCCTGCAAGCATACCCATGATAGTGAAGTAGTTGAATTTGAACTTCAGGCGTGCCAGTGTACCGATAATAAGGATGGGAATCACTGTGATGAGGAAACCAGTGCCCACATACTTCAGTCCGTCGCCCTGTACCACAGTCTCCCAGAATCCTGCTCCCGCTTTGATGCCCACACTTGCAAGGAACAGCACCAAGCCTATCTCTGTCTCTTATACACATCTGACGCTGCCGACGATATGCAGTGTGT
>CALZNR010000032.1 GCA_945827565.1 uncultured Prevotella sp. | reverse complement strand
ATGATTACACCAGGCAGAGGTGCTTTCACCACTTTATCATTATATACCCTGGAGTTGCTGCTTGCTGCTGCAGGCTGGACAGTAGGAGTTGCCACTGGTTTTACCACAGGTTTTACCTGTTCAGGTTCCTTTTCTTTCTCCATATCCACAACATAGGTCTCTCCATTTACTGTTACAGACACTTGTTCTGAACTGATGGGTTCAACGCTTACATCATATTGTGTACCGTTGATTGTATATTTGAATTTCTTCATAAGCGTTCAATTATGGATGTTCAGTCATGGACAGGGCATACCCGTTCCATTGGCTACACTTGTTCTGTATAGTTATAACACCAGACTCTTTGTCATGCACATTATGTCCGGCATATTCGTACAGAGCAAGAGCGATGGCTGCATAAACTTCGTTTTTCTTCATAAGTCAATATGAGAATTTTGGTATTACATTGGGATGCTACCATGTTTTTTGGCTGGTAAGCTTTCACGCTTTGTGGCGAGTTGTGCTAAACCACGACAGATGCGGAAGCGAGTGTTTCTGGGCTCAATAACATCGTCGATATAGCCGTATTTTGCTGCCTGATACGGGTTTGCAAACATGTCGGTATATTCCTCTTCTTTTTCTGCCAAGAAAGCCTTAACATCTTCACCTGCTTCTTTCTTCTCTTTAGCCTCTTTTGCACACAATACGGCTACGGCACCTGATGCACCCATTACCGCTATTTCTGCAGAAGGCCATGCGTAATTCAAGTCTGCACGTAACTGTTTGCATCCCATAACGATGTGACTACCACCGTAACTCTTGCGCAGTGTGACTGTGATCTTGGGCACAGTGGCTTCACCGTAAGCATACAGCAATTGAGCTCCGTGCAAAATAACGGCATTGTATTCCTGACCAGTTCCAGGCAAGAAGCCAGGAACATCTACCAACGATACAATAGGAATGTTGAATGCGTCGCAGAAACGCACAAAGCGTGCTCCTTTTCTACTTGCATTGACATCCAGCACACCTGCATAGCAAGAAGGCTGGTTGGCAACAATACCAACACTCTGTCCGTTGAAACGAGCAAATCCTATAATGATGTTTTTTGCAAACTTAGGCTGTACTTCAAAGAATTCTCCATTGTCAATGATAGCACCGATAACCTTGTACATGTCGTATGCTTCATTAGGATTTTCTGGAATGATTTCATTCAAGCTATCCTCCAAGCGATCAATGGGGTCGTCACATTTCTTGCGGGGAGCCTCTTCCATGTTGTTGGAAGGAATATAGCTCAACAGAGTCTTTATCATTTGAATGGCATCCTCCTCATTAGATGCAGTGAAATGTGTCACACCACTCTTTGAGGCATGTACGCTGGCACCTCCCAAGTGTTCTTGGTCAATATCCTCGCCTGTAACGGTCTTTACAACCTTGGGACCAGTCAGGAACATGTATGATGTGTTTTCCATCATCAGTGTAAAGTCTGTCAATGCGGGAGAATACACAGCACCACCAGCACAAGGACCAAAGATACCACTGATTTGTGGAATAACACCAGATGCCAGAATGTTACGTTCAAAAATCTCTCCATAACCAGCCAATGCACAGATTCCCTCTTGAATACGTGCACCACCTGAGTCATTGATACCAATTACAGGAGCTCCCATCTTCATGGCCATATCCATAACCTTGCAGATCTTCTGTGCCATTGTTTCAGAAAGCGATCCGCCGTTCACAGTGAAGTCCTGTGCAAAGACAAATACCAAGCGACCATCTATAGTTCCCGATCCTGTTACTACACCGTCGCCAAGATATTGTTTCTTCTCCATGCCAAAGTTGTTGCAACGATGGAGTTTGAACATATCGTACTCTTCAAAGCTACCTTCATCAAGCAGCATGTTGATACGCTCTCTTGCGGTGTACTTACCACGGGCATGTTGTTTCTCTATGGCTTTTTCTCCTCCGCCAAGTCGCGCAGTCTCACGCTTTTCAATCAAATTCTTTATTTTCTCAAATTGCTTGCTCATACCTTAAATATAGAATATATTGGGGTTAAAATTCAGTTGGATTAGTGTTCGCACAATTCTGTCAGGATGCCTTCAGTAGATTTCGGGTGCAAGAATGCGATGTTCAGATTCTCTGCTCCCTTTCTTGGTGCTGCGTCGATCAGTCGGATGCCCTTTTCGTTACACTCGGCCAAAGCATTCTCTACACCGTCTTCAATACAGAATGCAATATGATGGATGCCATGATTGCCTTTGTCAAGCCATTTCTGAATAGTGCTTTCAGGGCATGTTGGTTCCAATAACTCTAACTTTACCTCTCCACACTTCAAGAAAGCTGTCTTTACTTTTTGGTCTTTCACTTCCTCAACGTTGTAGCACTTGAGTCCTAATACGTTCTCAAAGTAAGGAAGTGACTCTTCAATACTTTGCACAGCAATTCCTAAATGTTCGATATGTGAGATCTTCATGGTTTAAAAATATTTAAGTAATACATTATTTCATTTCGGCAAAGGTAGTAATAAATCTTCGATTTGTATTACAGACAAGTAAAAAATATTGTTAAGGTGGCTTTACAACTTCACTTGAATTTTTCCATTGAGTTGTCTGCCAGAGAAGTAATTTGGCACTGCGTATTGCTGGTTTGTGACATCCGTAATCCAGTAATAGGAGTTAACGTTGTTAATGCCAAATAAGTTCAGGCAATCAATGCCAACCCATATATTCTTTACCAGACTCTTTTTGTTCTTGCTGCTATAAGCGTTGTAACTTAAACCAATATCCGCTCTTTTATATGCTGGTGCCCTGTATTCCATAAATTCAATGCCTTTATGAGGTGCTCCGAAGGGTAGGCCATCTGCATAGGTTAGCTTGAGTGTCATCTTCCATTTTTCCGTTCCAGGGAAATAATCTGTAAAGTGCAGGTTAAGCACATATTTTTGATCCGTAGGGGTAACGATCCAATTACCATCTATCTTTTGTCGAGATTTCATCAACGACAAGGCGAGCCAAGAGTCCGTTCCTGGCACAAACTCGCCATACAACTTGAAATCTACTCCTGTGGTATAGCCATCACATGACTTGGATGCGTCATAAGTAATCTTAACGTTGTTTACGTTATAAGGAATCAGGTTGCTAAACAGTTTGACATAGGCTTCTGCTGTAAACTTATAAGGCCTTTCTTTGATTTTAAATCTATAATCAAATGCACCTACGCAATGTATTGACATAGGGCTCTTTATCTTATTATTCAGCAATGCTATTGAGTTCCCGTTGATGGTTGTTGTGTCTTTTATTTCCTTGTAAAATGGTGCTTGATAGTATAGACCTGTGGCAAATCTGAAAGTCATGTCTTCATTGAATGAAGGAATAACAGCCAATGCAACTCTTGGCGATACAAGTGTTTCCTTATTGAAGTCCCAATAACTGAAACGCACACCCATGTTGAGTGAATAGAATGTTTGGTTTTCGCCACCTGTGCTGAATCTGTAGGTGTCTTGGATATAACCTTCCACTCTGTTGCTGTTGAGTGTGTTGTTCGACACAAGAGAATATATGAGATTTAGCCTGTCTGCACTGTGTGGGATTGAGTACCCACTGGAGTCGCGCATCTCATACTCTCTTGATTTTTCGTCTATGTGTTCCATTTTGTATGCCAATGCAGACTCTATCTGATGATTTCTTGTCTTGTGTTTTAAAATAAGTTTAAAATTCTTGACGTTTGCAGACAAGTAATTCCTGGCATGCTCCAAATAGGTGCCCACGCCGAGATTTACGTCTGTTTGAGTGTCGTTAAGCCAATATTGTCCCTGAATGTCATAGGTCTCCTCCTCCTTGGTGTAAAAGATGGAGGTGAGCAATGACACAGAGGTACTACTGCTGATGTGTCTTGTTATATTGAAGGCTCCGAACCAAGATCTGAAGATGTCTTTCTCTTGACCGTCGAAATATACCTTAAACGATTTTACATCATTCAGAGTGCCAAAAGAGGTTTCACGCTCTTTTGGATAGAAATTATAGTGATTATCAGAAATGTTGCCAATCATTTCAAATTGCCAACGCTTGTTTGGAGTATAGGTGATGTATGTTTGGTAATCCAAAAACCTTGGATCATACTCTCCTGTTGTTTCAAGCGTATTCAGCAGGTTTTTGTTGGTTTTATATCTAATGCCATGACTCATGCTAAATTTCTTGGTTCCATATCCTATGTATGCAGAGCCTCCCATCAGTGACACATTGGCTGTAGCTTCAAATTGCGTTGGCTTTTTGTAGGTGATGTCAAGTACAGAAGACATCTTGTCTCCATATTTTGCTTCAAAACCTCCGGCAGAGAAACGTACATCATTGACCATGTCAGAGTTGATAACGCTCAAGCCCTCCTGTTGTCCACTTCTGATGAGTAGTGGGCGATAGACTTCAATATCGTTGAGATAGACCGAATTCTCGTCAAAATTACCCCCTCTTACATTATATTGTGATGAGAATTCGTTGTGTGTTGATACGCCTGCTTGTTGCTGAATCAGTTCTTCTATAGCATTGCCTGAAGTGGTTGGCGTGCCTTGAATATCTTTGATGTCCAACTTTTCTGTTGTTGTCGTTTGTCTTCTTTTCTCTGTAATCACCACTTCGTCCAGTGCGTGCATAGATGGAAGAACAATCTTGATATGCAAGGTGCCTCGTGGACGCTTAAAGACACGCTGCTTTGCATTATATCCTATCATTGAAAACCTTACAGTAACACTGTCGGCAGATTGCAGTTGAATGGAAAATTCGCCTTTCAGATTGGTGGCTGTCATTTTACCTTGAGATGCACAAGCCACTGTGGCAAATTCAATTGGCTGTTCGTCTTCATCAATCACAGTTCCCTTCAATGTGAACTGTTGAGCCAATACAACCTGTATATGGCATAGAATGAGTATGAAGAGAAAAAATTTTATTTTCATGTGTTGCCCTTGATAATCGCTTATGATACACTACCTTTTAAACGTAGCTTGTCGGTCTTTATTGTATAGTTCAAGTGCTCAATGCTATTCATATTTGAGTGTCTTGACGGGACTTACCCTTGATGAGAAATAACTTGGCAACACCATGACTGCTACACTGAGCAACAATGTTGCAATGTTTATGAGAGCAAAGACACCAAAATCTATCTCTACAGGAACACAACTGACATAATAAGTGGCAGGATCTAAACTAATCATGCCAAAATGCTTTTGAAACAGCAGAAGAACAATGGCAAGAAGATTGCCCAGTAGCATGCCTTTGATTACGAAAAACATGGCGTAAAACAAGAACGTGTGCCTAATGACACTATTGGATGCTCCCAGCGCCTTCAGCGTTCCGATGAACTTGATATGCTCAAAAATGATGATAAGAAGCCCCGAGGTGATGGACACACACGCCACACAGAACATCAAAATGATGATGACCCATACATTCAAGTCCAGCAGTTCCAGCCACGAAAAGAGTTGTGGATAAGTCTCATAGATATTCCGCGACATCAATATGTTGCCTTGATGGTCGGTCTTGCTGTTTACCTTATGTACAACGGCCTCTGAAGTCTGCTGCAGTTGGTTCAAATCGGCTATTTTCAATTCCGCACCGTTGTATTGGTCATTCTCCCATTGATTGATACTTTGCGAGGTGGCTATGTCGGTGAAACATAATACAGCGTCAAATTGCGCAAGGTTTGTTTGATAAACTCCACTGATTCTAAACTTCCTTACGCGCATTTTTTGATTGGCTATAAAATAGGCAAATATATTGTCTCCCGTCTTTAGAAGTAATTTATCTGCAATGCTTTGGGATATTACCAGCGAAGGTTGCTTGCCTGGAGCTTTTGCAAAAGAAAGCTCACCATCAACAAGTGACTGTTTCAAAAACGAAGTGTCATAGTTCTTGTCTATTCCCTTGCATGTGATGACCAAAAAATCTTTTTCCGTCTTCAATATGCCTTGCGACAGGGCATATAGTCCCACATTGGTCACACCGTCAATTCTTTGCAGCACTTGTTTCAGACTATCTTCAATACAGATGGGATATTGGTCGTTGTTTTGCAGCGTGTAGAAGTTTGCCACCTGTATATGACTTCCAAAACCGATAATTTTACCCCTGATAGAGTGTTTGAAACCAAACACAACAGCAATGGAGATGAGCATGATAGCTAAGCCAACAGTCACACCGAATATGGCGGTTCTAATGGCAGGCTTACTTGCTTTTTTTTGCTTGTCTTGAAATTTGTACAGTCTGGATGCAAGAAAATATGGCAGATGCATAAAAACCAACGGGGTATTATATAAACATAAACTGACAGAACAATGTGGTTGACTAATCGCACCTGCCAGGATATGCCTCCAAGGCCTTGCGTAATACCAGCAACGCCTTTGTCAAATCTTCTTTGTTCAATACGTATGCTATACGCACCTGATTGATTCCTGCTCCTGGTGTGGTATAGAAACCTGCGGCAGGAGCAAGCATGATAGTGCATCCATCGTAGGTAAAATCAGACAAACACCACCTACAGAATTTCTCTGCATCATCCACAGGCAGCTTTGCCACTGTGTAGAAAGCTCCCATGGGAATAGGAGAGTAAACTCCCTCTATACGGTTCAGTCCGTCAATGAGGCATTTGCGCCGTTCCACATATTCATCATAAACATCACGGTAGTAATCCTCTGGCGCATCGAGTGATGCTTCCGCAACAATCTGTCCAATCAATGGGGGAGAAAGCCTTGCCTGACAGAATTTCATAACCGCTTTTCTCACCTCCTCATTCTTGGTAATCAACGCTCCAATACGGATTCCGCACTCAGAATACCTCTTTGATACAGAGTCTATCAGTATCACGTTCTCTTCTATTCCTTCCAAGTGGCATGCGCTGATATAGGGCGAACCTGTGTAAATGTATTCTCGATACACCTCGTCAGAAAACAGGTACAAATCATATTTTTTCACCAGATCTCTGATTTGATTCATCTCCCTGCGAGTGTATAGATAGCCTGTAGGATTATTGGGATTACATATCATGATAGCCCTGGTGCGCTCATTGATAAGCTCTTCAAACTTTTCTACCTTTGGTAGCGAAAAGCCTTCTTCAATGGTGGTGGCTATAGTTTTTATCTTCGCTCCGGCAGAGATGGCAAACGCCATGTAGTTGGCATACGCAGGCTCAGGCACAATAATCTCATCACCAGGATTCAAACAAGATAAAAATGCAAACAGCACAGCTTCACTTCCTCCAGAGGTTATGATAATATCATCTGCAGAGACCATGATATTATACCTTTTGTAATACTCCACCAACTTCTGGCGATAACTCAAATAGCCCTGCGAGGGAGAGTACTCCAGAATTGTGCGGTCTATATGTTTCAAGGCATCCAGTCCCACCTGTGGGGTAGGCAAATCTGGCTGTCCGATGTTCAGATGGAACACCTTGACACCTTTTTGTTTTGCTGCTGCGGCAAGGGGAGCCAATTTCCTAATTGGCGATTCAGGCATTTCATGCCCTCTGACAGAAATTTCTGGCATTATTGCATCATGTGTTTAAATTAGATGCAAACTTACACAAAAATCCTGAAAACAGCGATACTCTTCGCTTCTTGTTAACGATTTTTTAATATCTCAATTCTTGAATATTATGCAAAAGCAGTACTTTTGCAGCAATAATTGAAGCAGTAATGAATTTTGAACAACTTGTCAGTGCAAATGAGATAAACCAAGAAAAAGGCATACAGTTGCCCTATGGTAGTTTTGTGCGGAAATGCAGTGACAAGAAATATTCTTATATTGTAAAGCTGAGAGAGGATTTATTGTCAGACAGTACTTTCTTGAAAGGATTGGATGACGAATGTTGTCATCTACCTACACTTAACAGCGAATGCCAGATCAAGTTTATTTGTCAGGAAATCAACTCTGGTTATGAAGTACTTCGTTTGGAAAGAGGACACTACAATATCATCTCTCAGGTACTGAACGATAATCCATCGCTTATTGCACAGAAAGATTGGCTGCAGAATATAATCAAGAACACGGCATCCGCTCTTCAGTTTCTGCATCAGCATCATGTGTGGCAGGTTTGCCTTGCGCCCGATTGCGTGTTTGTTGGCAAGGTAAAGCCAACAGTGAAGTTATTGCTTCATGGCTCTTATTACTTGAACATGAGCAATCCGTCGCGCCTGTATATGGGTGAACATGCAGATTATGTGGCACCAGAAGTGCTGTCGCATAATTCCACCATAGATGAGAGATGCGACGTGTATTCCTTTGGAAAGTTCATAGAGTGGCTGTTTAGCAATACCACAGTGCCCTATGAATACCGCAAGGTCATTGAAAAGGCCACAAAAGAAAATGCGTCGGAGCGTTATGCTTCCATTGAAGAAATGATGGGTGCTTTGACTGGTCTTGTCCGACGGGTTGAAAACATCAAGCGATTGGTCATAGCACTGGCCGTCAGTTTATTGATTGTTGTAGGCTTTTTTGAATTGATGCCTCAGACAGAGATTGTTGAATATGTTGCTCCAACAGGAAAAGAAGACTTTGATGATTTATTGGACAAAGGCTTTGACGAAAAGACAGAATTTGGAGTGCTTGCCAATGACAGTGCAGTTCAACTCTCACCTGAAGAAATCAAACAGATGAAAGATTTTGAAAGAAAGGCTACAGAAATCTTTGAGAAACGCTATCGAAGCGAGGCGACGGCTATACTGAGTAAGGTATATGGCAAAACCATGAATACTGACCAAAAGTCGTTTGTAACTAAAATGTCTGCTGCAACAGAGGAGTTATTGAAAAAACAAGTTGAATTGGCAAACCTCTCTGGGCTTACCCCCAGTCAGAGCCAGAAAATTGCAGCCGGAATAATAGAAGATGTGTCAAACCAATTGAAAAAGAAAACACAAAAAGAACAAATAAATCAGAGTGGCACTCAAGTGCCTACAAATAACAATCAACAAAATGAAAAGTAGAACAGCAGAATGGTTTGAATGTAAAATCCGTTACGAAAAGACAATGGAAGACGGATTGCCTAAGAAAGTGACAGAGACCTACACGATAGATGCGTTAAGTTTTACAGAAGCAGAACAGCGTATCACGGAAGAGATTTCAGCTTATATTCTGTCTCTTATACACATCTGACGCTGCCGACGATATGTAGTGTGTAGATCTC
>CALZNR010000031.1 GCA_945827565.1 uncultured Prevotella sp. | reverse complement strand
CACACTGCATATCGTCGGCAGCGTCAGATGTGTATAAGAGACAGGTGCATCCCATTACGGGAGAAAAGATGCTGGATGTGAAGCAGTTGAACTACCGCTACGAGATATACGACTACACCGAGGCAGCCAAGCGTCGCTATCGAAGCACTCCCGAGGAGCGTAACCTGAACACCGATATGAAGGGAAATCCCGATGAGGAGATATGGATTTCCAAAGACACTGCCTATATAGATGATGAGGGACGTATCGTAAGGCAAACCATCAATCGACCGATGAGTGGTCCGTGGGACTTCCTTAACACCTATATAGTCAATGTGTATCCCGACACCACTTGCTGGGTGAACGACTTCCCCAATGCAGACAACGAGATATACCTGCGCAATTATTTCAGCAATCCTGCCTATAATGCCTATCCAGTGGTGGGCGTTACCTGGGAGCAAGCCAATGCCTTTTGCGCATGGCGTACAGAGTATCTGCTCAAGGGACTGGGTGCCGCTGCCCGCTTTGTGCAGCGTTATCGCCTGCCTACCGAGGCTGAGTGGGAGTTTGCTGCACGTGGCAAGGAGCAAAACGAGTTCCCGTGGGAGCAGAAGGGCAGTGCCAGTAGCAACGGATGCTATTTTGCCAACTTTAAGCCCGACAATGGAAACTATACCAAAGATGGCAACCTGATATCAAGCAAGGTGGGTATCTATTCTGCCAACAGCAACGGACTCTACGATATGGCAGGCAATGTGGCAGAATGGACAAGCACCGTCTATACTGAGGCAGGTGTCAGTTCCATGAACGACATCAATCCCCAACTCAAGTACAATGCCGCCATCGAAGACCCCTATCGCCTGAAAAAGAAGTCGGTGCGTGGCGGTTCGTGGAAAGACCCAGAGTCGTACATCCGTTCGGCATGGCGCTCCTATGAATATCAAAACCAGCCCCGCTCCTACATCGGCTTCCGCTGTGTGCGCAGTTTGGCAAATACAACCAGTGATAAATCCAAAAAATCCAAGAAAAAATGACAGCATATAGCAAATACAACATCATCTACCGACTGCAGAAGTGGTTGGATAGTGTTCCCGGACAAACCTTCCTGAACTATGCCTACAGTTGGGGTGCGTCTATCGTTATCCTTGGTACCCTGTTTAAACTTACCCACTTGCCAGGTGCCAATCTGATGCTTTATTTGGGAATGGGTACCGAGGTGGTGGTGTTCTTTATCTCTGCCTTCGACCGTCCGTTTGACAAGACTGCTATCGGAAAGGACCTGCCTACCCATCTGGAAGAGGAGGGTGAAGAAACTACGGAAGCCGAGCAGGCTGAAGAGGAAGCAGGACAAAGCATTGCAGGAGGTGCAGTGGTTCAAGGTGGTGGCACTATTGTTATTGGTGGTGGCATGGGCGGTGCCCGCATACCTGCCGCTACAGAAGGAGGTGGCGCAGTGGCTGCCATGGCAGACGGTACTGTGCTGGCAGGTGGCAGCGAGTTGCCCACATGGTTGCAGCAGCAACAGCAGGTAACTCCCGAAATGGAGGAGGCCACTGGAAACTATGTGGATGAACTGAAGAAACTGACCGAGATGCTGGGCAAGGTGGCTGACCAGAGTGAGCGACTGACACGCGACTCTGAAGAGATGGAAAATCTGAACCGCACCCTTACCGGTATCAGCAAGGTGTATGAGATGCAACTCAAGAGTGCCAGTGCCCAGATGGGCACCATAGACCAAATCAACGAGCAGTCGCGCAAGATGGCAGAGCAGATTGCTGAGCTGAATCGTATCTACGCCCGCATGATAGAGGCTATGACGGTGAACATGAAAATGAAAGAAACCCTTTAAGGAACCTGCGTTCCATCCCTACGCTTATGGCAATAAAGAAAAGACCGGTTTCTCCACGCCAAAAGATGATCAACCTGATGTACGTCGTCTTGATGGCTATGCTTGCGTTGAATGTATCTACCGAGGTGCTCAATGGCTTCTCCATCGTGGAGGAAAGTCTGAACCGCACCACCGATAACGCATTGAAAGAGAACCAGGTGATATACGATGACTTTGAGGCACAGCTGAAAGCCAATCCCACCAAGGTGAAGGCTTGGTTTGACAAGGCCCAGCAGGTACGTGCCCTCTGCGACTCACTGTACAACTTTGCCGGAGAACTTAAACTGGCTATTGTGAGAGAGGCCGATGGCAGCGATGCTGATGTGAAAAATATCAAGAACAAGGAGGATTTGGAGGCAGCCAATCAGGTGATGTTGGCACCAGGCAGAGGTAAAGGTGAAGCCCTCTATCAGGCCATCAATAGCTTCCGCACCCGCATCCTTACCATGGTGACAGACCCCGCACGCCGAGAGATTATCAGCAGTAACCTTTCTACCGAGATTCCCAAGAATGCTGTTGCCATGGGGAAAAACTGGCAGGAGTACATGTTTGAAGACATGCCCGTGGCTGCTGCCGTGACCCTGCTCTCCAAGTTGCAGAGCGATGTGCGCTATGCAGAGGGAGAGGTGCTGCACTCTTTGGTGGCAAATATCGACATGAAGGATATCCGTGTCAATTCGCTCAACGCCTTTGTGATACCCAATTCGCAGACCATTGTGCGAGGCGACCGCTTTTCTGCACGTATTGTGATGGCGGCGGTAGATACCACTCAGGTGCCCGATATCTATATAGGCAACCGCAAGATGGACTTGAAGGATGGACTTTATGAAACAGTGTGTGGCAAGACGGGCGACTTTACTCTGAGCGGATTTATCGAGACTACCAATGGTGGTGGACAAAAGTTGCGCCGCGACTTTGAACAGAAATATACCGTGGTAGATCCCAGTGCCACCGTGTCCGCTGACCTGATGAACGTGCTCTATGCCGGTTATAACAACCCTCTGAGTGTCAGTGTACCTGGCGTGCCGCTCAACAAAGTGCAGGCCACCATGAGCGGAGGCACTCTGCAACCCGTAGGTCCTGGGCGCTATATCGCACGTCCTGCGGCTGTGGGCAAGAATGTCACCATTACCGTCACCTCTACCAATACAGGCAGAACACAGCAGATGGGGCAATATACCTTCCGCGTGCGCAAGCTACCCGACCCAACCCCATATATCACTGTCAAAGACGAGCAGGGCAATCCCAGCAGGTTTGTTGGAGGCAACCTGACAAAGGCAGCCCTGATGGCAGCCGATGGTATTGGTGCAGCCATTGATGATGGCATCCTCGACATAGGATTCAAGGTGTTGGAATTTGAAACCGTGTTCTATGACAACATGGGTAACGCTGTGCTGATGGCAAGTCAGGGCGACCGCTTCTCACAGCGTCAGAAAGATACGTTCAGAAAACTAACCCGCAATCGCAGGTTCTATATATCACGCATCACCGCAGTGGGACCTGATGGTATCAACCGCAAACTCAGTGCCACCATGGAGGTGATAGTCAAATAACTTACAAAGACCATGACAATGAAAAAATCAGTGCTTATAATGATGATGGTGTGTGCCGCTTTAGTAGCAGTGGCGCAACCCAAAGCACGCCGGGCGCAAGCAGCAAAAAAGGCACAACAGAGTTCTACCCAACTCACCCGTCGTGCCCAACTTATGTTTCCCACTGCGGTAGATATGCCGCAAGAGGTGGTGTGGAAGCGTGATATCTATCGCGAAATCAATCTGGAAAAAGATGCCAACGCAGGACTTTACTATCCCGTGGAGCCTGTGGATAAGCAGCTCAACCTGTTTACATACATCTTTAAATTGGCGCTCAATGGCTATCTGCCCATCTACGAGTTTCGTTTGGATGGCAATGATGTGTTTACCGATTCTGCCAAGATAAAGATCAAGACAGTGCTTGACAACTATCACATCTTCTATGAAGAGAAAGATGGAAAACTGCGTGTGGATAACAGCGATATCCCATCGGCAGAGGTGAAGATGTATTATCTGAAGGAAAGTGCCTACTACGATCAGGCCAATTCCTCCTTCCACCGCAAGGTGCTGGCGTTATGTCCGGTGATGATGAGAGAAGACGATTTTGGAGGAACAGCCACCAAATATCCCCTGTTCTGGGTGAAATACAGCGAGTTGGAACCCTTCTTGAGTAGGCAGACAGTGATGACCAGCAATCTGAACAATGCTGCTACCATGAGTATGGACGACTTCTTTACACTCAATCGCTACGAGGGAAAGATATACAAAACCAACAACATGCTGGGCAGAACCCTGGCTCAATACTGCAAGACAGACTCTGCCATGAATAAGGAGCAGAAACGTATTGAAGCCGAGTTGGCGGCCTTTGAGCACAATATATTCGGCAACAAAGAGGTGAAGGATTCGCTTGATAGCATCGCATCTCTCGATCCCAAGGTGCAGAAACAGAAGGCGAAAGAGGCAAAGAAAAACAGAAGAGCCACCGTTAAGTCGAGCAGTAAGAAGAGTAAGAACAGTGGTGGCGGAAGTGCTGCTCGTGTCAGTGTGCGTCGCCAGCGCCATTAAAAGTTTATCCTCATCCTGTTGTGACATCACGCATGGTTGTATGGCGTGTTTGTTGTACGTGGGTGCATCGCAGGGTGTGCAATAGAGGCTGTTGCTCTCATGCTTTTCCTATAAGGTCAGGGTGGGAGGTATCGGCAGTAGGATGGTGAATTCTTTTCTTTTTTAATCACTAATAAATTTAAAACGTTATGAAGAAATTCTTTACTTTAGTGTTGGTTGCAGCCCTCTCTGCCATGCCTTCCATGATGCAGGCGCAGGTGAAGTTTGGTGTAAAGGCAGGTTTGAATGTTACACAGATGAGCCTGAGTCAGGATGTGGTGAGCAAGTCTAATCAGGAGGGCTTCTTTGTGGGTCCCACTGTGAAGGTTACTCTGCCTCTCGTGGGTCTTGGAGTGGATGCCTCTGCCTTGTATGATCAGCGTGATGCCAAGTTTAGTGGCGAGTTTGGTGACGAGAAGGTGTCGCAGCGTAGCATCAATGTGCCCATCAATCTGCGTTATGGTATTGGTCTTGGCAGTTTGGCCAGCGTGTATTTGGCAGCCGGTCCGCAGTTTGGCTTCAACATCGGTCAGAAGAACTATGGAGAAGATGGCTTCAAGTTCAAGGACAGTAACTTCAGCGTCAATGTAGGTGCTGGTGTGTCAGTTATCAGTCATCTCGAAGTGGGCTTCACCTACAACATTGCTGTGGGTAAGACAGGAGAGCTCAGTTGGAAGGATGGCGCCAAAATCAATGCCCGAGCCAACTCATGGCAGGTGTCGGCAGCCTACTACTTCTAAACACATCGTTTTGCAATCGCATTACAAATTTTATCGAAAGGCAGTGTTATCGCTGCCTTTTTGTTATTTTTTGTGTTCAAAAGTGTTGAAATCCAAATATTTCTTTTACTTTTGCATTACGTTAGTAACATTGAGAGAGAGAAATGAAGCAGGTGACAGAGAAAACTATCGACCTTGATTTGATATTGAGCAGCAAGATGGGCTCAAAGGCCAAGTTTGTGCCTCGTCCCTTTGTGTCGTGGCTTAAACGAGTCATTCATCAAGATGAGGTAAACAGGTTTCTTTGGGAGAGCAGGCATCTCTCAGGTACCGAGTGGCTTGAGGAGTGCGTTCGCTATTTGGATATGACGCTTCAGATTGTGGGCGAGGAGAATCTCCCTGCCAAAGACGATGGCAAACTCTACACTTTTGTGAGCAATCATCCCCTTGGAGGTGCCGATGGAGTGGCACTTGGATCCATCATCGGAAGACACTATGACGGGCGTTTTCGCTACTTGGTCAACGACCTGCTGATGAACCTTCCCGGACTGGCTCCCGTGTGTATTCCTATCAACAAAACGGGTTCACAGAGCCGTAGCTTTCCGCAGATGGTGGAAGATGGGTTCAAGAGCGGTAATCACATTTTGATGTTTCCCGCAGGTATATGCTCGCGACGCATAGATGGAAAGGTGCAAGATATTGCATGGAAGAAAACCTTCATCACCAAGAGTGTGGAGTATCAGCGTGATGTGGTGCCCATCCACTTTAGTGGCAGCAACTCAGACTTCTTCTACAAACTTGCCTCTTTCTCCGATAAGTATGTCAAAAAGATAAATTTAGCCATGCTCTTCCTGGTGGATGAGATGTACAAGAACGTGCATAAATCATTCCAGGTTACCATTGGCAAACCTATTCCCTGGCAAACGTTCGACAAGAGTAAGAGTGCCTCTACTTGGGCACAAGAGGTGAGGTCGCGTGTGTATGCGCTGTAGCCAGTATTCCCCGTCCTTCACTCAACGAAATAAGAAAGCATAAATTCCCCGCATAAAAGAATGGAACAAGAGATTATTCGGCCTATCGACAAGTCTTTACTGAAGAGCCAGCTCACCCCTGAGCGCCAGTTGCGTATGACCAACAAAAGTCATAACGAGATTTACATTGTGGATGCCCATAACGCC
Organism: uncultured Prevotella sp.; assembly: GCA_945827565.1. GTDB lineage: Bacteria > Bacteroidota > Bacteroidia > Bacteroidales > Bacteroidaceae > Prevotella. The sequence continues at coordinate 2,831 of CALZNR010000031.1, read as the reverse complement.
CCTGACGTACTTTTGGAGATAGGCCGACTCAGAGAGATAGCCTTCCGTGAGGCAGGAGGTGGTACAGGAAAGGCATACGACCTTGATGAGTTCGATACCAAAGACAACTGCTACAAGCAACTTATCGTATGGAATCCCGAGGCTGAAGAGATTATTGGTGGCTATCGCTACATCCTGGGTACCGATATTGAGGTGGCTGCCGATGGCCAGCCCATTCTTGCCACCAGTCACATGTTTCATTTCTCCGAGAAGTTTATGACCGACTATATGCCACAGACCATCGAACTGGGCAGAAGCTTTGTGTCGGTACCCTATCAGAATACCAATAAAAATGGGTCGAAGAGTCTTTTTGCGCTCGACAATCTGTGGGATGGTTTGGGAGCCCTCACTGTCATTAAACCCAATGTGAAGTACTTCTTTGGCAAGATGACCATGTACCCCTCGTATATCCGCAAGGGCAGAGACATGATTCTCTTCTTCCTGAAGAAACACTTTGATGACAAGGAGAACCTCATCACTCCGATGAAACCGCTGAAGATAGAGGAGGATCCGAAGGAACTCGAAGCCCTGCTCTGCGGAAAGGATTTCAAGGAAGACTATGTGATACTCAATCGCGAGATACGCCGACTGGGCTATAATATACCGCCACTGGTCAATGCATACATGAGCCTCAGTCCCACCATGAAGCTTTTTGGCACTGCCATCAACTACGGATTTGGCGATGTGGAAGAAACGGGAATACTCATTGCGGTGGATGAGATACTTGAAAACAAGCGAATGCGTCACATCGATTCTTTCATCAAGGAGCATCCAGAGGCGTTGAAGATAACCAGTGGTGCCAACAAGGTGATTTACAAAGATCGGTGCAATGCGTGATGAGCCTGCACACGGAAAGATGCAGATGATGAAAGGAATAGACTCCATTATTTGAGAAGAATATGACATATAACACCCCATTGAGAAACCTGCTGATACTCTGTATGTGGCAGGTTTTTGCTTTTTCGGTACATGCGCAGACCCATGAGGCACTGCAGGTAAAGGAAATCACACTGTCTAATGGACTTAAAGTGTGGGTCAACCAAGACCATTCGCAGCCCACTGCCTTTGGTGCTGTAGTGGTCAGGGCTGGTGCCGTCGATTGTCCTAACACGGGCATAGCCCATTACTTTGAACACATTATGTTCAAGGGCACCGATAGTATTGGCACCGTGGACTACACCGCCGAGAAAGTGTGGCTCGACAGTATCTCCCACTGCTATGCGCAATTGGGAACCACGAGTGATGCCGAAACCCGCACAAAGATACAGCAGCACATCAACCAACTAAGCATCAAGGCGTCAGAGTATGCCATCCCCAATGAGTTCAATCGCTTGGTGTCGTGTTTGGGCGGTTCTAACCTCAATGCTGCCACCGGACAAGATGTTACATTCTATCACAACAGTTTTGTTCCTGCCTATCTGGAGCAATGGTGCGAACTGAACAGTCATCGCCTTATTCATCCTGTGTTCCGTCTCTTTCAGGGCGAGTTGGAAACGGTGTACGAGGAGAAGAATATGGGATCTGACCACATGATGGGAACTGCCTTAGACACCATCTTTTCCAAAGTTTTTGCAGGTACTCCCTACGCCTATTCCATTCTTGGTAGTACAGAGAACCTTAAAAATCCAAATTTGGCGGACATGCAGCATTTCTTTGAGCAGTATTACGTGGCGGGCAATATGACACTGGTGCTCTGTGGCGATGTGCCCGATGCCGAGTCAATGCGACCCCTGCTGGAACGTACCTTTGGTAGATTGCGCCCTGGCACGGCTCCACAGCGCAAGCATGAGAGCATAGGCGAGTTTACGGGTACCACAGAAGAGATACTCTTGCCTATCCCCATTGTCAAAGGTGAGGTGATGCTCTACCATGCTCCAGGCAATTATGATGCAGATGCACCAGCGGTGGATCTGGCGCTGAATATCCTTGCCAATGAGAGCCAAACTGGTTTCCTCGACTCTCTTACCAATGCCCACAAAGCCATGATGCTCACCACACGCCGCCTTACTGTTGGTGATGTCGGGGTGTGCGCAGCACTCATTATCCCTAATCTCATGGGGTCGAGAGAAAAGGCAGAAGCAATGTTCTTAGAGCAGGTAGAACGATTGAAAAAAGGCGATTTCACCGAGGAAATACTTCAGAAACTCAAGGTAGAGAAGCTGCGCTCGATACTCACGCAGATGGAAACCATAGATGGCAGAAGCATGATGATGATAGAAGCTCTCTCTGAAGGCAAGCAGTGGCAGGATGTGCTGGCGATGCAGCAACGATATAATGAGGTGACAAAGCAGGAGGTGGTAGATGCAGCCAACCGCTACTTAAACCATCGTTTCATGCGTTTGGTCAAGAAGTACGGCAGTTATCCCAAAGACCAGGTGTCACAACCTGGCTACGAGCCTGTTATTCCAAAACATCGCCGTTCCACTTCGCAGTATGCTGCCCAGATGATGGAGAAGTCTGCCGGCAAGCAAGGCTCGCTACGCTTGGTGGATGTGAAGCGTGATGTTCATTCGCTGTCTGTTTATCCAGAGGTTAATCTCTATACCAAAAAGAATGAGGTGAATGATGTGTTCTATCTTGACCTTGTCTATCGCAAGGGAGAGCGTGAGGATGCTGTCATTGCAGTGTTGGGTGATATGATAGACAAGTTGGGCACCGACTCCCTTAGTCGTCAGGCGTTCAACAACGCCTTGCAGCGAGTGGGAGCCACGATAAGCATTCAGGTTACCCCTCTTAGCTTTACAGTCCCTGTCTCTTATACACATCTGACGCTGCCGACGATATGCAGTGTG
>CALZNR010000030.1 GCA_945827565.1 uncultured Prevotella sp. | reverse complement strand
GAGATTTCTGCCTGTCTCGTGGGCTCGGAGATGTGTATAAGAGACAGACTATCCCGACTATCTCATGGCATGTGTGGGCGGCGGCTCCAATGCGGCAGGCACCGTTTACCACTATGTGGATGATGAACGTGTAGGCATTATTCTGGCAGAGGCCGGTGGCAAAGGGGCCTACAGCGGGCACACGGCCGCCACCATCCATGCAGGCAGCGTGGGCATTCTACATGGAGCACGCACCCTGGTGATGCAGACTGCCGACGGACAGATTGTAGAGGCAGAGAGCATCTCTGCAGGCTTGGACTACCCGGGCATCGGTCCTATGCACGCCAACATGGCAAAGCAGCGCAGAGCCACCGTGCTGAGCATCAACGACGACGAAGCTGTAAGGGCTGCCTACGAACTGACCCGCCTGGAAGGAATCATCCCTGCATTAGAGAGTGCGCACGCCATTGCAGCTCTGAGCAAGGTGCAGTTTAAACCCAGCGATGTGGTGGTACTCACCGTGAGCGGAAGAGGCGACAAGGATGTGGACACCTATCTGGCAAACAAGGCAATGCTCGAAGGTGTGCTCTGACATTCTGCACAGATACGCCACATCCAGTGAACAACAAATCATCAAGAAAACAAGACAAACATCCATTGCACCATGAATTACCAATATACTACTGAGAGCCGCACCATGCTCGCCGATCTTTACACACCCGTAGGGGTGTATATGCGCATGAGAGACCTCTGTGCACAGAGCATGCTGCTGGAGAGTTCTGACTACCACGAGGCTTCCAACAGTCATTCGTTCATCGGCATCCATCCCATTGGCTGTGTTGCCATCGGTCACGGCAAAGCCGTATGCCACATGCCCGACGGAAGCACTATGGAAAGCGAGGTGAATGTTGGTCATCCCACCGAACAGGTGATCAACGACTTCCTCAGCCGTATCAGCATCACAGGCAGCAGGGCCGACGTGTGCGGACTGTATGGCTACACCTCGTTCAATGCAGTGAGGTATTTTGAAAACATACCTGTGAAAGACTGCACCATGGAGAAGAACGATGCTCCCGACATGATGTACATATTATATAGGGACATCATCGTGTTCGATCACTACAACAACCAACTCACCCTTGTCACCCTGAACAGCGACAGCAAGGCAGCACAGCAACATCTGGACGAACTGGTGAAACAGATGAACAAGAACACCGTACACGACTACGGCTTTCATGCCGTGGGCAACACCACATCACCACTCACCGACGAGCAGCACAAAGCCAATATCCGCAAGGGCATTGCCCACTGTCTGCGTGGCGATGTGTTCCAGATAGTTCTATCACGACGTTTTATTCAGAAATACGAGGGCGATGACTTCAAGCTCTATCGTGCACTCCGCTCCATTAACCCGTCGCCCTACCTGTTCTACTTTGACTTCGGTGGCTTCCGCATCTTCGGCTCCTCACCCGAGACACACTGCAGGATAGAGGGTGGCAGGGCATACATCGACCCCATCGCCGGCACCACCAAACGCACAGGCGATGCCGAAGCCGACAGAAGAGGGGCAGAATATCTGAGGAATGATGCCAAGGAGAACGCAGAGCACGTGATGCTGGTGGATTTGGCAAGAAACGACCTGAGCAGAAACTGCCACGATGTGAAGGTGGATTTCTATAAAGACCTGCAATACTATTCGCACGTCATCCACCTGGTGTCAAGAGTAAGCGGACAACTTGACGAGGGAGCCGACCCCATCAAATCGTTCATCGACACCTTCCCTGCCGGCACCCTTTCGGGCGCACCCAAGGTAAAGGCAATGCAGTTGATAAGCGAGATTGAGCCACACAACAGAGGGGCCTACGGTGGTTGCATCGGTTTCATCGGTATCCACGGCAACCTTAACCAGGCCATCACCATCCGCACATTCGTATCGCGCAACGGTGAACTGTGGTTCCAGGCGGGCGGAGGCATCGTGGCAAAAAGCAACGAGGAATACGAGTTGCAGGAAGTAAACAACAAACTGGGAGCGCTGCGCAAAGCCATGAGCAAGGCAGAGCAAATGTAACAACAACCATCCACACAACAACGCAACAGACATGAATATCGTTATCATCGACAATTACGATTCATTTACCTATAACCTGAGCCACCTGCTCAAAGAACTGGGAGCACAGGTGAGCGTGCTTCGCAACGACTGTTTTGAACTGCCACAGCTGGCACCGTTTGACAAGATTATCCTCAGTCCCGGACCCGGTATTCCACAAGAGGCAGGACTGCTTACACAGGTCATCAGCACTTATGCCGGCATCAAGCCCATGCTGGGAGTGTGCCTGGGGCATCAGGCCATCGGCGAGGTGTTTGGCGGCACGCTACAGAACCTGACCGATGTATTCCACGGAGTGGCAACAGAAGGCACACACCTTGAAAACGACTACATCTTTAAGAATGTCCCCCCGCGCTTCACCATGGGCAGATACCACTCATGGGTGGTGTCAAGAGAGCAGTTCCCAGAGTGTCTGGAGATTACCGCCATGAGCGATGAAGGACAAATCATGGCACTCAAGCATCGGCAGTACGACATCCACGGCATACAGTTCCATCCAGAGAGTGTGCTCACCCCGATGGGAAAAACAATAGTACAGAATTTCCTTATGCACCAAGACTGAAAAGACAACACATCGTATATAATAAACAACAACCATGGAAAACTCAATGAAAGAAATACTCGACCGTCTGCTCAATCACGAGGAGCTGACAAGAGAAGAGACCAAGAACATCCTTCTTGGCATTACCCGCAGTGAATATACCATAGAGCAGATTTCAGCCCTGCTCACTGCCCTGCAGATGAGAGGCATCTCTGTAGAGGAACTGCTGGGCTTCAGAGACGGCATACTGGAAACAGGAGTACCCGTACCCCTGCAATGCGACAGGTATATCGACGTGGTGGGTACTGGCGGTGATCGCAAAAACACATTCAACATCTCCACCACCTCTTGCTTCGTCATTGCCGGTGCAGGCTACAAGGTGGCAAAGCACGGCAACTATGCTGCCACAAGCACCAGTGGGGCATCTAACGTGATTGCACACCATGGCGTGACCTTTACCGATGATATCGACCGTCTGAACAAGTGTCTGGACGAATGTGGCATTGTGTATCTGCACGCCCAACTGTTTGCCAAGGCCATGAAATTTGTAGGTCCCATCCGCAAGAACCTGCAATTTCCCACCTGTTTCAACCTGCTGGGTCCCATCGTCAATCCCTCCAAGCCACAGTGCCAACTGCTGGGAGTGGCCAATCTCGACCAGATGCGACTCTACCACAACGTGTATCGCAAGATAGGCATCGACTTCGGTATCGTGAACAGCATCGACGGCTATGACGAGATTTCCCTGACCGACAACTTCAAGGTAACCACCAATCAGTACGAACGCATCTTCAGTCCGCACGATTTGGGCTTCGACATTGCCAAGCCCGAAGAACTGCAGGCTGGTGCCAACGAGGAAGAGGCTGCCAAAATATTTGACAGTGTACTGGAGAACAAGGCGCTGCCGGCACAGAAGAACATCGTGCTTGCCAATGCAGCCTTTGGCATACAGGTGCTGGAGCGTGGGCAGAAGGATATCCACGAGTGCATAGAGATTGCCCGTGAGTCTATCGACAGCGGCAAGGCACTGCAGACCTTCAGGAAATTTGTAGAACTGATGTCGTGATGATGATGAAGGATATTTTGGAAGAGATAGTGGCGCACAAGCGTCAGGAGGTGGAGGAGTTCAAGCAGCAGAAGAGCTGGCAACTGCTACAGCAGGAGGTGGAATGTTTGCTGATGGATGGTGCCGCTCCCCTCTCTATGGCACAGGCACTGAAGTCCTCGCCAACGGGCATCATTGCAGAGTTCAAGCGCAAGTCGCCCTCCAAGGGCTGGATCAAGGAAGAGGGCAATGCTGCCGTCATTCCCCTGGGCTATCAGCAACAGGGTGCCACAGCCGTCAGTATTCTCACCGACAGTCATTTCTTCGGTGGTGCCGATGCCTTCATCACCACAGCACGCCGCAGCGGAGTGACTATCCCCATACTCTACAAGAATTTCGTCATCGACGAATACCAACTGCTGCAAGCCCGCCATTGCGGAGCCTCTGCCGTGCTGCTCATCGCCGCATGTCTCTCTAAGACTGAGTGCGCCCGCCTGACACAGATGGCTCACCGCCTGCAACTGGAAGTGCTGTTAGAGATGCACCACGAAAAGGAATTAGAGTATGCCGAATACGGTGCCGACATGTTTGGCATCAACAACCGCAGTCTTGGCACCTTTGTCACCGATGTGCAGCACTCTTTCCGCATGGCATCGCTCTTGCCCCAGCAGGGTGTGAAGGTGAGCGAGAGTGGCATATCATCTCCATCCGTCATCAAGGAGTTGAGAGAGGTGGGCTATCAAGGCTTTCTCATCGGCGAGAACTTTATGAAACAGGAACAGCCCTCTGAGGCTTTACGTCAATTTATAGCAGAATTATGATTATCAAGGTTTGCGGTATGACCCAACCCGCCAACATCAGGGAAGTGGTGGCGGCAGGAGCACAGTGGATAGGTTTGATATTCTGGCCTAAATCGCCACGCTACGTACCCATGCAGAGTATCATGGCAGGCATCGTGCCCAACAGGGGCACACTTGCCAAAGAACTCTTTGGCAATGCCAAGCGTGTGGGAGTGTTTGTCAACGAGATGCCCCAAAGCATCATCACCCATGCAGTGCAGTATCATCTCGACTTCATCCAACTGCACGGACAGGAGACACCCACACTGATACGAAATCTGAGAGACACGCTCGCACCGGCACTGTGCCCGGGCATCAAGTTCATCAAGGCACTGAGCATCAAGAGCAGTGAAGATCTGGCACAGTGGGAGGAGTATCGCCACTGCACCGACTACCTGCTGTTCGACACCAAATGCAGCTGCGTGGGCGGCAGCGGCAACAAGTTCAACTGGCACCTGCTGGAGCAATACCACGGCGACATACCCTTTCTGCTGAGCGGCGGCATCGGTGAGGAAGATGCAGCAGCCATTGCCTCCCTCCACCACCCCATGCTCCACGGCATCGACCTCAACTCACGCTTTGAGACAGCCCCTGGCATCAAGGATGCCAAAAGAATCCAATCATTTATCCAAACACTGAAGCAACATGAACAAGATTAACCAACTATTTCAAAATCACAGCGACAAGAAACTCCTTTCACTGTATTTCTGTGCAGGCTGCCCCACCTTGGAGAGCACTGCCGACGTAATCCTCACACTCCAGGCAGGAGGCATTGACATGATAGAGGTGGGAGTGCCTTTCAGCGACCCCATGGCCGACGGCCCCGTGATACAGGATGCCGCCACCAAGGCACTGCGCAACGGCATGACCCTCGACATTCTGTTCTCTCAGCTGGAGGCCATCAAGGAGAAGGTGCACATTCCCCTGCTGCTCATGGGCTATCTCAACCCCATCATGCACTATGGTTTCGAGGCGTTCTGCAAACGTTGTGTGGAATGTGGTGTGTCGGGTGCCATCATCCCCGACCTGCCTTTCAAGGACTATATGGAACAGGTGAAGCCTGTGGCAGACAAGTACGACCTGCGCATCATCATGCTCATCACCCCAGAGACAAGCGAGGAGCGCATCCGCTTCATTGACGAGCACACCGACGGCTTCATCTACATGGTATCTTCGGCTGCCATCACTGGTGCCCAGAAGAGTTTTGATGAGCAGAAACAGCAGTACTTCAAAAGAATCAACGACATGCACCTGCGCCATCCTCGCATGATTGGCTTTGGCATCAGCAACAAGCAAACCCTGGAGAGTGCATGCAACAACGCTGCGGGTGCCATCATCGGCAGCAAGTTTGTTACCCTGCTCAATGAGAGCCAAAACGCTCAAAAGGCTTTAGACAAACTGTATGATGCACTGAAAAATTAAAAATTCCACCAAATTAGTCATTGTTATACTCCTGTGATTCAAAAATTAGTCGTACCTTTGCAGAGATGAGTGTAACATCTGATGGATGGAAAGCCGCCTCCACATTGCCTCATCAATGCTACTACGACAACAATCTATTAAACCAATAACAACACTATGAAGTATCTACAATGGCTACTGCTCTTTGTATTGTGTCCACTCACGGCAAGTGCCGATGCGTGGGAAACGCAATACAAACAGATTGAGCAAAGTATCAGACAACCACAGTTTGCCAACAAGGATTTCCTTATTACAAAGTATGGTGCCAATACAGCCGCTACAGCCGCTGTGAACCAGAAGGCAATCAACAAGGCTATAGCCGCATGCTCCAAGGCTGGTGGCGGCAGGGTCATCGTGCCTGCCGGAACTTTCAACACAGGTGCCATCACGCTGCTGAGCAAGGTGAACCTGCATGTTGAGAAGGGAGCTGTGTTGCAGTTTGTATTCGAGCCCGACCTCTATCCTATCGTGCTCACACGCTGGGAGGGTTTGGACTGCTGGAACCTGTCACCGCTTATCTATGCCTACAAGCAGATCGACATAGCCATCACCGGCGAGGGGGTCATTGATGGTGGCGGCACCAACGACACATGGTGGAAATGGTGCGGCGCTCCACACTACGGATGGACCGAGGGCACCATCAGCCAGCGCAACGGCAGCAGGGCACTCCTGCTGAAACAGGCAGAGGATGGCGTGGATATGAACGAGCGCCGCTTTGACAAAAAAGACGGTCTGCGCCCACAGATGGTGAACTTCATGCACTGCGACGGCATCCTTATCGAAGATGTCACCCTGCTGCGCTCTCCGTTCTGGGTGCTTCACCCCGTGCTCTCCAAGAACGTAACGGTGAGAGGTGTCAAAATCAATAACGACGGTCCTAACGGTGACGGCTGCGACCCCGAATCGTGCGATGGCGTGCTGATTGAAAACTGCTATTTCAACACTGGCGATGATTGTATAGCCATCAAGAGCGGACGCAACAACGACGGACGCCTATGGGGCAAACCCAGCGAGAACATCATCATCCGTAACTGTGAAATGAAAAACGGACACGGTGGCGTGGTAATCGGTAGCGAAATCAGTGGCGGTTGCCGCAACGTGTTTGCCGAGAACAACAAGATGGACAGCCCCAATCTCGACCGTGTGGTGCGCATCAAGACCAACACCTGCCGTGGCGGTGTGGTAGAGAACATCTATGCCCGCAACATTGAGGTGGGTCAGTGTGGCGAGTCGGTGCTGAAAATCAACCTCGACTACGATCACAATGAGATATGCTGCCGCGGACACCTTCCCGTGGTGCGCAACGTGAACATTGAGAACATCACCTGCCAGAAGAGCAAATACGGTGTACAGGTGATTGCACTCGACACCTGCACCAACGTTTACGACATTCATGTGAAGAACTGTAAGTTCAATGGAGTGGCACAGGGCAACTTCTTCTCGGGCAAGACCCGCAACATCACTCTCGACAACCTGTATATCAATGGCGGACTGGTGCTTCAGCAGATGCCTTACAAGCACTACAGCGAGTGGTTGGTAGCCTCAGAGATGAAGCGCAACCCCGAATCATACAAGCTGGATTTCAGCAAGCGTGCCAAATGGAGTTATGTGATGGGTATCGAACTGGAGTCGATGCTCGACACCTATCTTAGATATGGCAACGAGGACATTCGCCGCTACTGCCAGTCATATACCGACACCATGATCACCGCAGAGGGCGTTATCAGAGACTACAGACTGGATGATTACAACCTCGACCAGATTCGCACAGGCCACTTCGTGGCAAGGATGTATCAGAACTATCCAGAGAAGAAAAACCTCAAGGCCATGCAGACCCTGATGAAGCAGTTGGACAAGCAGCCACGCACCAACGAGGGCGTGTATTGGCACAAGGCCATCTACGCCTATCAGGTGTGGCTCGACGGCATCTTCATGGGACTTCCCTTCCGCGCACTCACTGCCAACATGCTGCTCAAAGGAAAGAAAGCAGAGAAGATATACGATGATGCAGTAGATCAGATTTCCAAGACATACGCCCGCACCTTGGACAAGAAGACGGGACTGAACCGCCACGCTTGGGACGAGACCAACAAGCAGTTCTGGGCAGACAAGGAGACAGGACTGTCACAGCACTGCTGGGGCAGAGCACAGGGATGGTACACCATGGCACTCATCGAACTGCTTGATGCACTGCCAGAGAACTATGCCCGCAGAGCTGAGGTGATAGACCTGCTCAAGAAAGACCTGGACGCCGTTATCAAATGGCAAGACAAGAACACTGGCGTGTGGTATCAGGTGATGGACAGTCCTAAGCAGAAGGGCAACTATTTGGAAGCCACCTGCTCGTCCATGTTTGCCTACGCCCTGCTCAAGGCATACCGCAAGGGCTATGTTGGTGCCAAGTATCGCGATGCGGGCATCAAGGCCTACCGTGGCATCATCCACAACTTTATCCGCATCAATCCCGACAAGACCATCTCTCTCACACAGTGCTGCGAGGTGGCTGGCTTGGGTCCGGGTGCCACACCAGAGGTGAACGCTGCCTTGAAGAAAATAAATCCCAACAAGAAGGCGATAAAATCGAACACACGGCGCGACGGTTCATACAGTTACTACATCAGCGAGCCCATCCGGGAAAACGATGCCAAGGGCGTAGGACCTTTCATTTGGGCATCTCTTGAGATGGAGGCCTTAGGGTTCGACACTGAGAACACCACCTGTTCCATCGACCGACAAGCAGTAGTATATAGAAACAACCCCATCCTAAGAGAAGCCAACACACTGGCTTCTCTTAGTGTTGGTAACGGTCACTTCGCTGCCACCGTGGATATTACCGGTTTGCAGAGCTATCCCGAAGACTACAAGCAGGGCATCCCCCTCAACACCATGAGCGACTGGGGATGGCACAGTTTTCCCAACACCGACAATCTGAAGCCGCAAGAGACTGAAGGGAGCTTCAATCTCGGTCATGGCCATGAGGAGGTATATGCTGTGGAATACAAGAAGGGAGGTCGCAACCAAGATGCCACCAAGTATTTCCGTGTAAATCCCCATCGCCTGCACCTCGGTGCCATCGGCATCACCCTGAAGGATGCAGAGGGCAACATCGTGCCACTGAAAGACATCAGCAACATCCGTCAGGAACTGGTGCTGTGGGATGGCACCATCCAGTCTAACTACACCGCAGCAGGCGAGAAAGTAGAGGTAACTACAGCCCTGTCTCTTATACACATCTGACGCTGCCGACGATATGCAGTGTGTAG
>CALZNR010000029.1 GCA_945827565.1 uncultured Prevotella sp. | reverse complement strand
ACATTTCTGCCTGTCTCGTGGGCTCGGAGATGTGTATAAGAGACAGACATGGGCGCACAGATTATCCTCTGCGACCCGCACCGTGCCGTGGTGGTGGGCCACGACCATGAGAAACGACTCAGAGGAGGCCGCATGGCAAGTCCTGACATACGTGCGGGCATTGCCCTGCTGATAGCCGCCATGAGTGCCGAGGGAGTGAGCCGGATAGACAATATAGAGCAGATAGACCGCGGCTATGAGAATATCGAGGAGCGTCTCAATGCCCTGGGAGCACACATCACCCGACAGAACAGCGCACCTCTCAGCGACAACAGCGGACAACAATGATAGACAGTCACGATATCTACTGCATAGGCACCATCGGAAAACCCCATGGGGTGAAAGGCGAGGTGAACTTCCGCTTTGTGGACGATGTGTTCGACCGTGAGGATGCCGACTACCTGTTTCTCATGGTAGAGGGCATTGCCGTGCCCTTCTTCATCGAGGAATACCGTTTCAGAGGAGAAGAGACGGCACTGATAAAGTTTGAGGATATAGACACACAGCAGCAGGCGGCAGCCCTCACAGGATGCGAGGTGTTCTATCCACGAGGCAATGCCGAAGAGGATGCACCCGTGTCGTGGGCAAGTGTGGTGGATTTTGAACTGTTTGACAATGCCACTCAGCGAGTGGCAGGCAGGATAGCAGGGGTGGACGATACCACCATCAACCTGCTCTTTGAACTGGACAACGGACAGCTTGTGCCTGCCACACCCGAACTGATTACACATATTGATGTGGGGCAGCGCAGGGTAAGTATGGATATTCCCGAAGGACTGCTCGACCTATAAACAACAACAATTCTGCAATCATGCAACCTACAAAGAAAAAACAAATAGCCATCCTCGGTTCTACGGGGTCTATAGGCACACAGGCACTGCAGGTGATAGAAGAGCATGCCGACCTGTACGAGGTGTATTGCCTCACGGCCAACAACAGTGTGGAACTGCTGGCAGAACAGGCAAGGCGATTCAAACCGGCAGCGGTGGTCATTGCCAACGAGGCACTCTACGACAAGCTGTGCAGTATGCTGCACGACTGTCTTGACGTGAAGGTGTATGCCGGTGCCAAAGCCATCGACGAGATAGTAGAGGCGCAACCCATCGACATGGTGCTCACCGCCATGGTGGGCTTTGCCGGACTATCGCCCACCATCCATGCCATCAAGGCACGCAAAACCATCTGTTTGGCAAACAAGGAGACGCTGGTGGTGGCAGGACAGCTGATAAGAGACCTGGCACAGCGCTTCCACACACCCATCCTGCCTGTAGATAGCGAGCACTCTGCCATCTTCCAATGCCTGGCAGGAGAGGGCGACAATGCCATCGAGAAAATACTGCTCACTGCCAGCGGAGGCCCCTTCCGCAATATGAGCATGGAGCAGTTGGCACAGGTGACCAAGGACGATGCCCTGAAACATCCCACGTGGGACATGGGAGCCAAAATCACCATCGACAGTGCCACGATGATGAACAAGGGATTTGAGGTGATGGAGGCCAAATGGCTCTTCGGAGTGGAGGCTTCGCAGATAGAGGTGCTGGTGCATCCGCAGAGCATTGTGCACAGTGCGGTGCAGTTTGCCGATGGAGCCGTCAAGGCGCAGTTGGGAGTGCCTGATATGCGACTGCCCATACAGTATGCCTTCTCTTATCCCAGCCGACTGCATCTGTCATCGCAACGGCTCAACCTGCTGGAGCATCCCCTGGAGTTCTTCAAGCCCGACATGCAGAAGTTCCGCTGTTTGGCGCTGGCCTTCGAGGCACTGGAGCAGGGGGGCAACATGCCCTGCATCGTCAATGCTGCCAACGAGGTGGTGAACAAAGGCTTTCTGGAAGACCGCTGCGGCTTTTTGCAGATGAGCCACATCATAGAGCAAACCATGGGCATGGTGCCCTTCGATGCCGCTCCCGACTATGACACTTACGTTGCCACCGACCGTGAAGCACGAAGGGTGGCGGCAGAACTGTTGAGGTAGAAAGATAAAAAAGCAAACAATCAATACAAACTTAAACGCAAAGGTAGATGCCCCTGTGGAGGCAAGTCGCCTTGAATGAATCACAATCGTAATGGAAATATTCTTAATCAGAGCGCTCCAGTTCATGCTCTCCATCTCTTTGTTGGTGCTGCTGCATGAAGGAGGACACTTCTTGTTTGCCAAACTCTTTGGCATACGTGTGGAAAAATTCTATCTGTTCTTCGACCCCTATTTCAGCCTGTTCAAGTTCAAACCCAAGAACAGCGACACCACCTATGGCATAGGATGGCTGCCCCTTGGAGGCTATTGCAAGATTTCGGGGATGATAGACGAATCGTTTGACACCGACCAGATGAAACAGCCGGCACAGCCCTGGGAGTTCAGAACCAAGCCGGCATGGCAGAGACTGCTGGTGATGGTGGGCGGTGTGCTGGTAAACTTTATCACCGCCATGGTCATCTACATCATGATTCTGTTCAGCTGGGGAGAGAGCTATGTGCCCACCCGCAACATGCACCTGGGAATGTGCTTCAACGATGAGGCAAAGGCACTGGGACTGAGAGACGGCGACGTGCTTGTGGGCACCAATCTTGGAGAGTTCAAGGGCTTTAATGCCAACATGTTCCGCGACCTGAGCGAGGCAAAGCGCGTGGATATTATCCGTGGTGGAAAAGAGATGAGTGTGGCGATGCCCGGCGACCTGAACCTGCTCACCATGCTCAAGAACGAGCCTAAGTTTGTGGAACCGCTCATCCCCAACAGCATCGACAGCGTGCTGCCCGGCACTCCTGCTGCTGCCCTGCACCTGCAGAAAGGCATGAAGATAGTGGCACTCAACGGCAAGAGCATCAGCAGTTTCAACCAGTTTAAGTACCAGATGGGTGTGCTCTCTGACCGTATGGCAGTGGCAAAGACGGCTGCCGACAGCCTGAAGGTGCGCAACATCACCCTGGTGGTGGAAGCCAACGGTGCCAAAGACACCCTCAAAACCACCCTTACTCCGCAGTTGCAGTTGGGCTTTGCACCCCCGCAGCTATACAGCCTCTATGAGCCGGTGACCAAAGACTACGGCTTCTTGGAGAGTATTCCTGCCGGCATCAAGTATGGCATAGAGGTGCTGGCGGGCTATGTGGACGACCTGAAGTATGTGTTCTCTTCCGACGGAGCCAAGTCGTTGGGAGGCTTCGGCACCATCGGCAGTCTGTTCCCGCCCACTTGGGACTGGTACATGTTCTGGAACATGACGGCCTTCCTCAGCATCATCCTCGCCTTTATGAACATCCTGCCCATTCCAGCCCTCGACGGCGGGCATGTGCTCTTCCTTATCTATGAGATGGTGACAGGCAGAAAACCCAGTGAGAACTTCCTTATCAAGGCAGAATATGTGGGCTTTGGCCTGGTGTTCCTGTTGCTCATTGTGGCAAACCTGAACGACATACTGCGCTGGTTGGGATATATGTAAGGGATGCGCGGACTACAACCCGCAAAAAGCCAACAGGGCTTGGTTGTAGAAGCCGGCAACAACGAAAAAAAGGCAAAAGAAAAAATAAAATCACATGAGTATAGAACAGCAAATAGCAACCACCGTGTTGCAGGCAGTAACGGCACTCTATGGCGAGCAGGTGGCTCCAAGCATGGTGCAGCTGCAGAAAACAAAGAAGGAGTTTGAAGGCAATCTCACCCTTGTGGTCTTTCCCTTTGTCAAGATGGCACGCAGAAAACCCGAGGAAGTGGGCGAACAGATAGGAGCCTATCTCAAGGAGCACTGCGAGGCAGTGGCAAACTACAACGTGGTGAAGGGATTCCTGAACTTGGAGATATCGCCCAAGGCATGGCTGAACCTGCTCAGCGCTATCCACAGCGATGCCCATTTTGGCGAGAAACAGGCAAGCGAGCAGTCGCCCCTGGTGATGATAGAGTATTCATCGCCCAACACCAACAAGCCCCTGCACTTGGGACACGTGCGCAACAACCTGCTGGGATGGAGCTTGGCACGCATCATGGAGGCCAACGGCAACCGAGTGGTGAAGACAAACATAGTGAACGACCGTGGCATACACATCTGCAAGTCGATGCTGGCATGGCAGAAGTGGGGCAACGGAGAAACACCCGAAAGCAGCGGTAAGAAGGGCGACCACCTGATTGGCGACTATTACGTGGCGTTCGACAAACACTATCGTGCAGAGGTGAAAGAGCTCACCGCACAGTATGTGGCAAACGGCATGGATGCCGAGGAGGCTGAGAGGAAGGCAAAAGAGGAATCGCCCCTGATGAAAGAGGCACACGAGATGCTGGTGAAGTGGGAACAGAACGACAGCGATGTGCGCCAACTGTGGGAGAAGATGAACAGCTGGGTATATGCCGGCTTTGACGAAACCTACAAGGCACTGGGCGTGGCGTTCGACAAGATATACTACGAGAGCCAAACCTACCTGAAAGGAAAGGCAAAGGTGGAGGAGGGACTGGAAAAAGGTCTCTTCTTCCGCAAAGAAGATAACAGCGTGTGGGCAGACCTGACACAGGAGGGACTGGACCAGAAGTTGCTGCTGCGCTCTGATGGCACCAGCGTGTATATGACCCAGGACATCGGTACCGCAGAGATGCGCTTCCACGACTTCCCCATCGACAAGATGATCTACGTGGTGGGCAATGAGCAAAACTACCATTTCCAAGTGCTCTCCATACTGCTCGACCGTCTGGGCTTCAAGTGGGGCAAGGAGTTGGTGCACTTCTCCTATGGCATGGTGGAACTGCCCAACGGAAAGATGAAGAGCAGGGAGGGCACCGTGGTGGATGCCGACGACCTGGTGAGCGAGATGATAGACAGCGCATTCAAAACCAGCGAGGAACTGGGCAAGTTCAACGATATGGATCACGCCGAGCGTGCCGAGATAGCACGTATCGTGGGTATGGGAGCCCTCAAATATTTCATCCTCAAGGTGGATGCCCGAAAGAACATGCTGTTCAATCCCGAAGAGTCGATAGACTTCAACGGCAACACGGGTCCGTTTATCCAATACACACACGCGCGCATACGCAGCATTATAAGGAAAGCACAGCAAGAGGCTGCCGAGGCCGGCACCGTGGTGAACAGCCTGATGGCGCAGGGCGATGAGGCTGCACTGAGCGGCTTGCTGTCGCAGAAAGAGATAGACCTGATACAGAAGATGAACGAATATGGTGCTGCCGTGGCACAGGCAGGCAAGGACTATAGTCCCAGCGGCATTGCCAATTACTGCTACGAGCTGACCAAGGAGTTCAACCAGTTCTATCACGACTACAGCATCCTGAAAGAGGAGAACAAAGAGAAGCGTGCCGTGCGCCTGCTCTTGGCTGCCAACGTGGCAAAACTGTTGAAAAACGGCATGAGCCTTTTGGGTATTGAAGTGCCCGAAAGAATGTAATGATGAACGAGTTGGTGAATCCGCCCTCGTGGCGCAACGATACCGTGCTGCCCTTGCCTCCACAGGTGAGGGCAGACGCTGTGGCTGTGGATGCTGCCTGCAGTGGAAATCCCGGACCTATGGAATACCAGGGCATTGACCTTGCCACTGGTCAGCGGGTGTTTCACTACGGACCGCTCCATGGCACCAACAACATCGGCGAGTTTCTCGCCATAGTGCACGCCCTGGCATGGCTGCAACAACAAGGCAGAAAAGACACGGTGATCTATTCTGATTCCTATAATGCCATCCTGTGGGTGAAGAAACGCCAGTGTAAAACCAAACTGGAACGCAATGCCCGTACAGAAGCCCTCTACAACATTATAGCGAGGGCCGAGCACTGGTTGCACACGCACACCTATACCAACCAGATAGTGAAGTGGGAAACGAAGCAGTGGGGCGAGGTGCCCGCCGACTTCGGAAGAAAAGGCTAAGATGCCTGATTGCGGCGATACACCCGTATCACCCTGTTGTCGAAGAGATGCTGCTCTGTGAGTAGTGCATCGGGTGGCAGAGTGGGAGCCGGTGTGCCGCTGCTCACTGTTATGGGTGCCGTTTCTACACGTATCTCATCCCATAATCCCTGTGCCATCAGTCGTTGATGGGTGATGGCACCCCCCTCTACCAACAGTGTCTGTATGTGCTGATGGTACAGGCTCTCCATGCTCAGCGGATGCCGATGATCTACCACAATGCGCTTAGGACTTTTTCCGCTCCAGTGGCGCACGTCCAAGCGTGGATGCTCACGCTCGTCGGTCACCCTGCCCACCACGATGGCATCCACCGAGGCACGCAGCTGGTGAACCAGCATGGTGGTGTAGGGCGATGAGATGGCAAGAGGCTTGCCATGGTCGTCGATGAAGCCGTTGGCTGTCTGTGCCCACTTCAGCAGGATATAGGGGCGCTGCTTGCTATGATAGGTGAAGAAGTGCCTGTTCAGTTCTCTGCACTCCTTTTCCAACACCCCCACCGTAACTTCTATACCAGCCTTGCGCAGTATCTCAATGCCCTTGCCACTCACTTGGGCAAAGGTGTCTATGCAGCCCACCACACAGCGGCGCACCCCCTTGGACACTATCAGGTTGGCACAGGGCGGTGTTTTGCCGTAGTGGGCACAAGGCTCCAGACTTACGTAGATGGTGGCTTGCGGCAGCAGTGCCTCGTTGGCAGCACTGACAGAGGCAAAGGCATTCACCTCAGCATGTCCCTCTCCGCAGCGCACATGATAGCCCTCGCCGATGATGCGCCCGTCGGCGGCCACTATCACGGCACCCACCATGGGATTGGGCTTTGCCTCCTGTGCTCCGTTGCGTGCCAGTTGCAGGCACCTTGCCATGTATCTCTCGTCGGTAGTGAGCATGGTTGTTGGCATCTTCAGGTAAGTCAGAGTTTATAGGTTTTCTCCTCTCCTGCAGGCACTTCAATGGTTTTTATGCCCTTCTTGGTGGGCAGTTGCAGCAGTGCCTTGCCTCCGGGGCTTTTGATGCGCACCTGTTTCTTGTCCATATAGATATGCACGTCTCCATGGGGAGTGGGCACGGTGCCCTCCATCCATTTCAGTCCGCCAAGACAGGGAGCAATGGTATATTCCTCATAGCCGGGTTTGGTGGGCTTCACTCCTAAGTAGTACTTGCCCAGCAGGTAGATAGGACTGGCACCCCAGGCGTGGCAGAGGCTCTTGCCGTAGGGGCGTCCGTACATGGCAAGATGCTGTGTGCCGCTCTCGGTGGGGTTGTATTTCTCCCAGAAGCTGGTGGCACCCTCGCGCAACATTCCTCCCCAGTAGGCCTTCATCTCTTTCAGCACTTCTTGCTGCATACCCATGACACAGAGAGCCTCCAACTCGTAGAAGCGCATGTAGGGAGTGGTGATCTTCAGGATGCTGTCGTTGAGCAGCACGCTGTGCTTGATGGCTTGCTGCTTGTTGGCATCGAGATAGCCGAAGAACACGGAGAACATATTGGCATAGCGTGTCACGCTCTCGCTCTGCTTGCCGTTCAGTCTGTTGTGCACCATGGCTTTCTTCTCGTTGTTCCAGAAGGCAGGCAGCAGTTTGGAGCGCAGCGAGCTGGCCAGTTGGGTATATTTCTGAACATCCTCGGTGCAGCCTGCCAGCTGGGCACAGAGAGCCATGGTCTCTAAACTCTTGCAGAAGAGCACCTGCTCGAACGACAGTTCGCCATGCTTGTCCAGATAGCCGTCGGCCCAGTCCACAAACACCCAGTCGCCTGTCATTCCCTCCACCATGCCATTGGCGTTGGTGCGCCCCAGCACATAGTCCATCATTGTCTGCATGCGCGGATAGAGCTGTCTCACAAAGTGGCTGTCGCCAGTGTAGAGGTAATAGTCATAAACGCTGAGAAACCAGAAGAAGGTATAGTCCATGATGGTGTTGGTGTGACTGGTCACGGGGTCTTTGCCGCGCAGCAGATAGATGGTGCGCTTCACTGTGGGGTTGTCGAAGAACAGATAGTAGTTCATCAGATAGCTCTGGATGGCGTCACCGCTCCACACCCATCTGTCGCGCTTGATGCCGTCGATAAAGAACTCGCGTGTGGTGAGGTGCATGGTGTAGGCTCCCACCTGCCAGATGCGGTTCAGTTCTTCATCGTTGCAGCGGAAGGAGCCACGGTATTCCACGGGGGCATACTCATATTCCATAGCCACCTGTCCCACGCTGATGCCTGCCTCTGCCTCTACATATACATATCTGAAGGCTTTGCTGTTGTCCATCGTATGCTTTGCGGTGGTGCTCAGGGCTATGCGGTCGAGTGTTTCGCAGTGTTCGGTGTCGAGAGCCTCTTCTGCACTCTCTCCGTAGTAGATATTCACCATACCCTTGCCCTGCAACTGCTTCAGCACTAAATAGCCAAAGGTCTCCTTGCCAAAGTCATAGAGCATACCCTTCTTCTTTGGCGTGGCAGTGGTGGCTTCTATCAGTTGGCGAGGCAACTGGTATTGTGAGGGCAGTTGGTCTTTGCTGTTGAAGTTCCATCCCTCGGCGTCCATGTAGATGGTGGCAGAGGTGTCGCTTGCCTTGCCGCTCTCGTCTATCCACTCCTTGTCCTCGTAGGTCACCCGCCATGTGTTGTCGGTCTTCACCGTGTTGCCGTTGACATACAGGGCGGGTGGGGTGCATTGGTTCCACACCTTGATGTTGAGCTGGTGCTTGCCGGCAGGCAGGGTGAAGCGTGAGGGCATACCAAACTGCAGCTTACCGTCGAGTTTGATGTTGAAGGTGCCCTCTACGGCTATCTCTATCTCTTCAGGCTGTGCCAGCTGTAGCTGCTTGCTGAACTCCACCACCACATAGTGACTGTCGGTTTTCCAGAAAGGTGGGAAGAAGGCGCCTCGCTCTGTGCGCCTGTTGTTCATCTTGTTGCCCAGCCATATCTCGTAGTCGCCGGGATACCATATCCAGGTGGCTTGCTTGCTGTCTGCGGTTGCTACGGGGCTCTCTGCGGGGGGTGTGGCAGATGCCGTGAGGTGGGTTGACGTGGTGGGGATATTGTTCATTGCCTTTGCTTCGCCAAAGGTCATGGCGCATACGCTCAGCAGTGCATAGATATAGGGTTTCATAGGTTCTTCTTATATTGGTTTCAGGGTGAGTGTTATTTCAGGTTCATTATCTTCTTGCCATGATGGATGTAGATGCCTTTGCCCATGCGCTCCACCTTTCTGCCATAGAGGTCGTAGATGGGTTGTGGGGCGGCTGTTCTTGGCATGGCAACGCTTGGCTGTGTGATGCCCGAGGGGCTGTTGATATAGGTGATGACGGGACTTACCGCCATAGACACTGGCGAATCCACATTCTTTATCCATTCATAGGTGCCCAGGGGTTTGTCGTTTTCGTCCCAGTCTTCCAGCATGTGCCCTGTCTCTTATACACATCTCCGAGCCCACGAGACAGGCAGAAAT
>CALZNR010000028.1 GCA_945827565.1 uncultured Prevotella sp. | reverse complement strand
AGATTTCTGCCTGTCTCGTGGGCTCGGAGATGTGTATAAGAGACAGGCTGATATGTGCTCCTGTTTCACCCGCCTTGCGGCACAGCAGTTCCTGCTTGAGCAAGCGATGCGATGACAGATGGAGGATGGTTTCGGGATTGATGCGGCCACCATTGATCATAATGGCAAAATGGCAATAGGCTTGTTTGCCCACTGCCTTCACGATGGCCACGGTTTGTCCGGCTTCCACGCGCTGCCCCACCTTGACCAGATTCTGCACGTTGTGCGCATACATTGTTTCCAGTCCGTTGTCGTGGCGCACCACAACCACATATCCATAGGTGGGGTGATGGCGCGACAGGCGCACCCATCCGCCAAACATGGCCTTGACGGCATCGCCTGGTGTGGTGGTTATTTCCACCAGATTGTCGTTCAGCAACTTGGCCTTGCCCACAGGCAAAGGAAAGGAGTAGTCGCCAGCGCCCAGGATATCCAGTTCGATGGAA
This sequence comes from uncultured Prevotella sp., assembly GCA_945827565.1. Taxonomy (GTDB): domain Bacteria; phylum Bacteroidota; class Bacteroidia; order Bacteroidales; family Bacteroidaceae; genus Prevotella. The sequence continues at coordinate 8,981 of CALZNR010000028.1, read as the reverse complement.
AAGGCGTTCGACTTGTCAAACAGTCCCGGAGTGGCAATACTTATCTGCTGCTGCTCCAGTGCAGTGAAGGTTTCCTGCGACACTACAGGCAGGCTTAGGTTGAAAAGTAGTACAAACAACAGGTTCTTGATCATTCGGTTCATTCTATTAGATTTTCATGTTATGTAGCATGATGCCCGTATAGATGCGCCCAGAGGATACTCCCAGGCGACGGGCTGAGAAAAATTCTTCGGTATGCCCATAGGTGCATATCCCTGCTTCGTGGATGTGGGATGCGGGCACTCCCCTACTCTCCAGGTCCAGGCGGTTGCAGCGCCACAGGTCGATATGCCATTTGGCGTATCTGGCACACACCTCAGGATGGTGGGGAAAAGCCTCTGCAAACTGCTCATACACCTCATCGCCCACCTCGAAGGCGGCAAGCGAGATGCCCGGACCTATCACGGCACGCACATCGCTGGCACGGGTGCCATAGGTGCGCTGCATCACCTGCAGGGTGTGTGCCGCAATATGCTTCACGGTGCCTCGCCAACCGGCATGGACAGCACCCACGGCAGCATGTGCGGCATCATAGAGCAGCACGGGGATGCAGTCGGCTGTAGAAACGCCTATGCAGCACCGCGGTATATTGGTGACAAGGGCATCCACTCCCTCCAGCATCTGCCGGCGCTGCGGTTCAGAAGCCTGCAGCAGTGGTTCGTCAACCACCCTTACCTCGGTGCCATGCACTTGGTGGGGCACCAACAGGGCAGAAGAGGGTATCTGCATACTGCTACAGAGTGCCTCACGGTTGGCACGCACATGCAGCTCATTGTCGCCACACCACTCATTGATGTTGAAGGCTCCATACTTGCCTTCGCTATATCCCTGGCAGCGGGTGGTGCTGAAAGCCGTCACTCCCCTACCCATGTCATAGCACAGCAGGTGAGGCTCACTCATCCTCATCCTCCTCTATCTCGTACTCAAAGTCGTCAAGGTCTTCTATCTCGTCTTCATCCACATAGACTATCTCCTCATCCTCTCCCTCATCAGCCATCTCACGGAGGAAGCGCGACATATCCTTGTCGCGATGCACCAGCGTGTCTTCGCCCATGATGCTCTGCAGCTTGTTGCTTTCGCTGTTGAGTTCCTTCCACAGCACATCCTTGAGTTCGTTGATGCCATAGCCTGTTACCGAGGAGATAAACACCACGGGCAGATCAGTGGGCAGTGTTTCCTTGAGCATCTCTATCAGCTCCTCGTCCAGCAGGTCGCACTTGGTCACTGCCAGCACACGATGCTTGTCGAGCATGTCGGGGTTGAAGTTCTCCAGTTCTCCCAACAGCACTTCATACTCGTGCTTGATGTCGTCGGTGTCGCCGGGCACCATGAAGAGCAGCAGCGAGTTGCGCTCTATGTGTCGCAGAAAGCGGAGTCCCAGTCCCTTGCCCTCACTGGCTCCCTCGATGATGCCGGGGATATCTGCCATAACAAACGACTGGCGGTCGTGGTATGCCACAATGCCCAACGAGGGTTCGAGGGTGGTGAAAGGATAGTTGGCTATCTTGGGGCGCGCACTGGAGAGTGCCGACAGCAGTGTGGATTTGCCTGCATTGGGGAAGCCCACCAAGCCCACATCTGCCAAGAGTTTGAGCTCAAGAATGATGGTCATCTCCTGCATGGGCTCACCGGGCTGCGCATAGCGTGGAGCCTGATTGGTGGCTGTACGAAACTGGAAATTGCCCAGTCCGCCCCTACCGCCCTTGAGCAGCAGCACCTCCTGTCCATCGTAGGTCACGTCACAGATATACTTGCCTGTCTCGGCATCATACACCACCGTGCCGCAAGGCACATCTATATACACGTCCTTGCCGTTGGTGCCATGGCATTTGTCTCTGCCTCCGTTGCCTCCGTGTTCTGCCTTGATGTGGCGCTCATATTTCAGGTGCAGCAGGGTCCAGTAGTTGTGGTTGCCTCTGAGATAGATGCTACCGCCATTGCCACCATCCCCGCCATCGGGTCCGCCATTGGGATTGTACTTCACATGGCGCAGGTGCATGGAGCCCTTGCCGCCCTTGCCCGAGCGACAATAAATTTTCACGTAGTCAACGAAGTTCGATTCAGCCATAGCTCTTTTTGTTGGTTCTCCTGCCCTCTTCACAAGCATGGCATCCTGGCAGGAAGAATAAAGATGCCACCGCCTTCACAGCATCCGCCAGAGGGCGAAGGATGTGAAGACGGTGCAAAGATACGAAAAAAAAAACAAATACGTATAACCTGCCTATGCAAACGCCACCGTGAGGCCTGCCATGACGATGCTCACCATAGACATGAGCTTGATGAGGATATTGAGCGACGGACCGCTGGTGTCTTTGAATGGGTCGCCCACGGTGTCGCCCACGATGGTGGCTTTATGACAGGCACTGCCCTTGCCGCCATAGTTGCCCTCTTCCACATATTTCTTGGCATTGTCCCATGCTCCGCCGGCATTAGACATGAAGATGGCAAGTGTGAATCCGGCTGCCAGTCCACCAGTGAGCAATCCCAATACGCCTGCCACGCCCAGCAGCACTCCCACCACAATGGGGATAATGATGGCAAGCAGCGAGGGCACTATCATCTCGCGCTGGGCACTGCGGGTACTTATCTCCACACAGCGTCCGTAGTCGGGAGTGGCCTTGCCTTCAAGGATGCCCTTGATGTCGCGGAACTGCCGTCTCACCTCATCTACCATGGCACCGGCAGCCCTGCCCACGGCACCCATGGTGAGTCCGCAGAACAAGAACGCAGCCATGGCACCGATAAAGGCACCCACAAGCACCTTGGGATTGATGAGCGTTACCTGGAAGAACGACATAAAGTCGTTGATGGTGGCAGTAGAGGGGTTGAACACGTTGCCTGCCGTGTCGATAAACACACTGCCTTCTTCCACCGCCCTGATCATGGCTATCTTTATCTCTTCAATATAGGAAGCCAGGAGTGCCAGTGCCGTGAGGGCAGCAGAACCGATGGCAAAGCCCTTGCCCGTGGCTGCCGTGGTGTTGCCCAGTGCATCCAAGGCGTCGGTGCGGTGTCTCACCTCCTCGCCCAGTCCGCTCATCTCGGCATTGCCTCCTGCATTGTCGGCAATAGGTCCGTAGGCATCGGTGGCAAGCGTAATTCCCAGCGTGGAGAGCATACCCACCGCAGCAATGCCAATGCCATACAGTCCGTGACTGATAGAGGTGGTGCTCATAGAGAGGTCGAACCCGTTGGCAAAAAGGAAGCTCAACAGGATGGCTACTGAGATAGTGACCACGGGCACCATGGTGGATATCATGCCCGTGCCAATGCCCTTGATAATCACTGTGGCAGAACCTGTTTGCGATGCCTCGGCTATCGACTTGGTGGGCTGATAGCTCTGCGAGGTGAAATATTCGGTGGCCTGACCGATGATGACGCCTGCCACCAAACCTGTGATGACAGAGAACGACAGGCCGAGCCAGTTGGCCATGCCCAACAGGTAGAGGATGATGAAGGTGGCTATGGCGATGAGCACGGCACTGAGGTTGGTGCCTATACCCAAAGAGCGCAACAGGTCGCGCATGGTGGCTCCCTCCTTGGTTTTCACGGCATAGATACCTGCCAACGAAAGGAAGATGCCCACAGAGGCGATGGTCATGGGGGCTATCACTGCCTTGAGCTGCATCTCGCCGTTCATGGCAAAGGCGGTGGCTCCGAGGGCGGCGGTGGAAAGGATGGAACCGCAATAGCTTTCGTAGAGGTCGGCACCCATACCTGCCACGTCGCCCACATTGTCGCCCACGTTATCGGCTATCGTGGCAGGATTGCGGGGATCGTCTTCGGGGATGTTGGCTTCTACCTTGCCCACAAGGTCGGCACCCACATCGGCAGCCTTGGTATAGATACCGCCGCCCACACGTGCAAAGAGGGCCTGGGTAGAGGCACCCATACCAAAGGTGAGCATGGTGGTGGTGATGGTGATCAGCGCTGTGGGCTCATCGCCATAGAAGGCATTGAGGACAAGGAACCACAGAGCAATATCCAGCAGACCGAGACCTACCACTACCAAGCCCATCACAGCACCACTGCGAAAGGCTATCTTCAGTCCTTTGTCCAGTCCCCTGCGGGCTGCATTGGCTGTTCTTGCCGATGCGTAGGTAGCTGTCTTCATGCCAAAGAAGCCTGCCAGTCCGGAGAACAAGCCACCGGTGAGGAAGGCAAAGGGCACCCAGGGGTTCTGCACCTTCAGCACGTATGCCATGAAGGCAAAGAGAACGGCCAGCACTGCAAAAACGATGCCCACCACCTTGTACTGCTGTTTCAGATAAGCCATCGCACCTTTTCGCACGTGCGCCGCAATCTCTGCCATGCGCACTGTGCCCTCTTCCTCTTGCATCATGATGCGGAAGAAGTGCCATGCCATTGCCAATGCCGTGACGCTTGCCACGGGGATAAGCCAGAAAATCAAAGGAATGTTGCTCATTGTGTTTTAAATTTATTAGGTTAGTGTCAAAAGAAAAAACTTACTATCTTCCATTCAATGGGGTAAAGATAGTAAGTTTTCAACAAACAACCAATTATTTTCTGGTTTTTGCTGCCTGATAAATATGCCGGTGAAGCATTGCGGGCACACAGCGGTGCCCGCAACACCCGCGCTATGCGTCAAATACTGTCGATAATCTTTCGGATATCGGCAAAGATGTCTTCCAAGGCACCATATCCCTTGACATGATGATGCAGGGCTTCTGCCTGATACCAGTCGATGAGGGGGGCTGTTTGGTTGTGATACACGGCAAGTCTTTTCTTGATGGTCTCCTCATTGTCGTCAGAGCGACCACTCTCCTGTCCGCGCTTGATGAGCCTTTCCATCAGTATCTCCTCGGGCACATCCAGCTCTATCATGGCTGCCACGGAGTGTCCACGCTCTGCCAGCATCTTTTTCAATGCCTCTGCCTGCGGGATGGTGCGTGGAAAACCATCAAAGATAACGCCCTGATGCTCCTTTCCGAAGCCATCATATACCCCTGCAAGGATGCTGATCATCAACTCATCGGGAATGAGCTGCCCCTTGTCGATGAACGATTTGGCTGTTTTTCCCAATTCGGTGTTTTGCTTTATTTCGCTGCGGAGCACATCTCCTGTGGATATATGGTTGAATCCGTACTGCTTTATCATCAGTTCGCTCTGCGTTCCCTTACCGGAACCCGGTGCTCCAAAAATCACAATATTCTTCATTGTTTCTGCTTATTTTTGTTACGGCTTGCAAAGTTATAAAAATAAACGCAAACACAACAAGAAAAGCAAAAACATTTCAAGAAAAGCAGCAAAACGTTTCTATTTTACCGCTTTTCTTGTCATTTTATCGCAGAAGCACCACGCCAAGTTGCTTCTTGCCGTCCATCATTATCTTCAGCGGGCGTTCAAACCTTACGTGTCGCACGTGTTCCGTTTCCTCTACGGCAGGCATGGCATCGAGCACATCCTGGCGGAATATGCCATCGTTCAGATAGGTGTTGATGGTGAAATAGCCCACACCGAAGGAGGTGAGGTTCTGGAAGAAATGGGTGCCCTGACTGGGATCTACCCTGTAGTTCTTGAGACCCGACTCTACAATGACACGGGCTGCACTGATATGGGGCCACTTCACAGGTATGCCCAACCAATAGTCGCTGGAGCCCCAACGCCCGGGACCCACCAGCACATAGTTCTCGCCACGATCCAGGAAGCCGCGGTTGATACGTTCTATCTCGCAGGCAATGGCAGGATGATTGGCAGCGGTATAGTCATCGCCGGTCTTCACATACACCACATCGCGCACATCCTCGCTGATGCCATGACCCAGCGAATGGGCCGAGCGCAGCAGGCACTCCTCGTTGGCAATGGCATTGAGGTCGCAGTCGAGCACCTGCTTGCTATCTACAATGGGGCGTATCTGCAACAGGTAGAACTCTCCGGTGCGGTCGTCGTTGAGATTGCAGGCAAACTCTATCTCCACGGGCCTACGCATGTCCTCGGCACCATACTGCTGCGACATCTGCAACAGCTGGGGCAGCGGAAACACGCCTTGCTGCAACACACCGCTGAAGGTGATAACCTTGCGCCCTCCCTCATAGATACCATCGCGAATCACTTGGTCGTAGGGGTCGAAGGTGGATGCTATGTAGCGCAGCGACCCGTCCTTGTCGGCCTCTTTTACTCTGAGGTTGTTGATATTGAAGCCATCATCCACCTTGAAGTCGGCTCCCACATTGGTCATGTCAAGGGCGTAGAAGCGGGTCTGTGTCTCACGCAGTGCCGTTTCCATCTCACTGGTTTGCAGCACCTGGGTGGGATGATGCGGACTAACGCGCAGTGTCTGTCCGCCGTCCACGATATACTTGCCCAAACCCAATGCCAGATTGGCTATTCCCTCCTCGGCTTTCTCGTCGCCTATCGGATAGTAGTTGAGCGACCTAAGCACGCCGCTGAAGTTGGGATAATACCTGTTGCCGTATTGCTTGCCCACCACCTCTTGCAGTATCACCGCCATCTTTTCCTGGTCAATCACATTGCTTGTGGCAGCCATATATGCCTTGGAGTCGCGATAGAACACCGAGGCATACACTCCCTTGATGGCACACGCCAACATGCGCAGCATCTCGTACTTGTCGCTGAGCTGCGGTATCATATAGGTGGAGTATATTCCTGCAAAGGGCTGGTAATGGGCATCTTCGAGCAGGGAGGAGGAGCGCACCGCAATGGGAGCGTTCACCGCATCGAAGAAGGTGAAGAAGTCGGCTATGAGCGAATCGGGCAGCTGTGCCTTGAGGAAGTGGCTCAATATCTCTTCGTCAGAGGCATCGCTCAGGGCAATGGGATAGAGCTTGTTCTTCTCCATAAACTCGTCGAAGAAGTCGGTACACAGCACCACGGTGCGGGGAATACCCACACTGACGCCCTCAAAACTATTGAACTCCGGATGGCGCTTGATGATATTGTCGAGGAATGCCAGTCCGCGACCCTTGCCTCCGAGCGACCCTTCGCCAATGCGTGCAAAATGGCTGTAAGAGTCGAACTTGCCACGGTCGAACACTGCCACCACGCCGATGTTCTTCATGCGGCGATACTGCACAATGGCATCAAAGATAATCTGTCGGTGCTTGTCCACATCCTGCAACTTATGCCATGTCACATGTTTCAGGAACGCCGACACGGGGAAGATGGCACGGGCACACAGCCAGCGGCTCATGTGATTGCGACTGATGTGATAGAGCATCGAATCGTTGGGGATGGTGAAGATATTGTCTTGCAACTCCTTGAGCGAACGGATGCGCATAATCTCACGCCGTGTGGCGGGGTCTCTGAATATAAAATCGCCAAAGCCCATGTGCTCTTCCATGAGATAGCGCAGGTCGATATTCATCGTCTTTGAGTTCTTATCTACAAAGCGAAAGCCCTCTGCCTCTGCCTTCTCCCGGTTCACGGCATCTGAGCTCTGCATAATCAGCGGCACATACTCATCGCGCCGGCGTATCTCGCGCAGCAGCTTCAAGCCTGCCTCGGGGTCTTTCATGCCTCCCTTGGGATAGCTCGCATCGGTGATCACGCCCAGCGTGTTGTTGGCATAGCGCAGATAGAGCTCCATAGCCTCTTCGTAGGTGCGCGCCAGCACCACCTTGGGGCGCCCCCTTTTGCGCTGTGCTGCGGCATGGGGGTTGAGCGCCTCTGTACTGAAACGCTTGCTCTGCTGCAAAATATAGTTGTACAGATTGGGCAAAATAGACGAGTAAAAGCGTATGCTGTCTTCCACCAGCAGTATCATCTGCACGCCGGCCTCGCTGATGTCGTGGTCGATGTTCATCTTGTCTTCTATCAACTTGATGATAGAGAGAATGAGGTTGGTGTTGCCCAACCAGCAGAACACGTAGTCGAAGATGGACAGGTCTTCGTCCTGCATCCGTCGGGTAATGCCGTGCGAGAAGGGGGTGAGCACCACGCAGGGAATATCGGGAAAGTGGGCCTTTACCACACGTGCCACGTCAAAGGCATCATTGTCGGCATTGCCGGGCATACATATCACAAGGTCTATATCGGTGGTGCGCAGCACTGCATTGGCCTCTTCTATGGTACTTACCTGCGTGAACGTGGGGGGATAGCGCAGACCGAGGTCCATGTACTCGTCGAAGATTTTCTCATCCACACGCCCATCGTCTTCGAGCATAAAGGCATCGTAGGGATTGGCCACTATGAGCACATTGAAGATACGCTTGGTCATCAAGTTGACGAACGACACATCTTTCAGATAAAAGTTCGTCCAGTTATTGGTTGTTTGCGGTGTCATACGGTAAGTGTGTTTGCTCGCTTGTTCTACTTCCCACAAAAGTAATGAAAAATATTGAATTGGATGCAGGTGACAGCAAGAAATGTGAGCCACAGCAAGAACAAGGGGCATAAAAAACAGAAGAAGCCCGCCTCACGGCGAACCCCTTCCTCAACTAAAACTACTGTTTTTCCTTACTTATTTATATTTCCTCAATTCGTTTTCAAGACGGGCATGTGCCAGTGTGTTTCACGCAGCATCACCTGCCCCTTAGCTGCACACCTTTGCCCCACTCGCCACCCATAGGCCACGAGGCTGGGCCGTGCGAGGCATCCACAGTGTGCAGATTGCCGAAACTGACATACTGAAAAACTAACAGGAGTGTGGCACATAGCATTGCCCAAACGTTGGAGATACCCGCTTGGGGCACCCATATCAATGAGGAAGAATGTGTTTCATACACTACAGGTTAGATATTTTCTACAGTTTGAGCCTCATTGGCTATCTATATCAGCATGGTCCATGCCACACTGCAATTCGTCTTATACGTCTCTATTTTCTACCCGCTTGCAAATTTACAATTTTCTTCTTTATCTCGTCATCTTTTGTCGTTTTTTTCATCATCTTTGTGCAAACAATTGTAAAACAGACAAACGGCACCCTTGGCGCAGAGCAGAATGGAGCATGGAACCAAAGGCAC
>CALZNR010000027.1 GCA_945827565.1 uncultured Prevotella sp. | reverse complement strand
ACCATGGGCTATGCAACCAACCGGGGGGAAATGGAACCCAAGCCGCCTAAAAATTTTGGGGTTTTACTTGCAAGTGGGGGGCGTGATATATTATCTTTGCATCCAGATAGCGCAGGGCACCTCTCAATACTTCTCCAAAACATATCATCCATTTTTCCTTTGTTATCTGAAGAACATGAAAAACACAGCAAGAAAGACAAGCATCAACAACATGACAAGTATCAACAACATGACAAGCATCAACAACATGACAAGCCAATGACATACCTCCACAGCATGAAAAGAGCCTGTTTGCTATCCTGACATTTGCATCGTTTCTGCGCTTTGACAGACATTTGATATATTGACGAGCCCTCAAGGGGACTGTGTTTCGTGGTGAAACACAGTCTCCTTTTTGCTGTTTAACCATGTTTTGCATCATTTTCTGCCCTAAAATCCACCATTTTCCATGATTGAGACAACAACCTCCGGGCTTTGAGAATTTTACATTCCTTACGAGAATGAGTTACACTCCTTACGAGAATGAGTTTCATTCCTTACGAGAATGAATTACATTCTTGGCAAGAAAGTACTTCATTTTCGTAAGGAATGTAAAATTCTCTCGGCAGGAAAGCACTTCTTTCCTGGCATGAAAATACCTCTTTTCTGCCAGGAAGAAACATCCAAGCAATGAATGACAAAGACAAGCAATCTATGGGGGTTGAATGATTAGAGAATCATTTCGAATCCTGTATCTTCTGCTTTTGGGAACGCTTTTTGCTTACCTGCGTAGAGGGCAATGCCTCTAACTCCTGCCAGGTGGGCTTGGTACTGTACTTGGGTATGGTGTTCTCGAAATCGAGTTCGGGCAATCCCAGATTGTCCATGGGCTTGAACGGCACAATAGTGGTATCTACAGGCTCTACCACCACCATGGTCTTCGGTCTGTGCTCGCTCATGTTTCTCGACACCAGCATCAACATGGCCATGCAGCCCTTCAAGATGCTGGTGGGCGACATGGTGAACGAGAAGCAGAAGGCCCTCGCCTACTCCATCCAGAGTTTCCTGTGCAACGCCGGTTCCATTGCGGGCTACGTGTTCCCCTTCCTCTTCACATACTTGGGCATCAGCAATGTGGCCGCCAAGGGCGTGGTGCCCGACTCTGTCATCTACTCCTTCTATGTGGGCGCAGCCATCCTGATTCTCTGCGTCATCTACACCACCGTCAAGGTGAAAGAGATGCCACCGCAGCAATATGCCGAGTATCACGGATTGGAGAAGCCTATGAACGAGCAGAAGACCAACATGTGGCAACTGCTCAAAAATGCGCCCTCCACCTTCTGGACCGTGGGACTGGTGCAGTTCTTCTGCTGGATGGCGTTCATGTATATGTGGACCTATACCAACGGAGCCATTGCACACACCTGCTGGAACACCACCGACACCGCCTCCACCGCCTATCAGGAGGCAGGCAACTGGCTGGGCGTGCTCTTTGCCGTACAGGCCATTGGCAGCGTGGTGTGGGCCGTGGTGCTCCCCAACATCCCCAACCGCAAGTTTGCCTATGCCCTCAGTTTGGTGCTGGGCGGCATCGGTTTTGCCTCCGTGCCCTTCATCCACAATTCCCAAGTGCTGCTCATTCCCTTCCTGCTCATCGGCTGTGCCTGGGCGGCCATGCTTGCCATGCCCTTCGCCATCGTGACCAATGCCTTGGAGGGTCGCGGCCACATGGGCGCCTACTTAGGTCTGTTCAACGGCACCATCTGCGTGCCCCAGATAGTGGCAGCCGCCTTGGGTGGCAGCATCCTCTGGTTAGTGGGCAGCTCACAGGAGAACATGCTGGCACTGGCAGGCATACTGCTCTTCGTCGGCGCCCTCTGTGTAGTCAAGATCAAGGAATGATTTCCAGAGCAAACGAGGCAAGATGAGACTATGGCGGGACCTCCATGTTATTTTTGAAGTTCCGCCATTTTCTTTATCAATCTTCCGAGGTCCGAATACGTGTAGCTCCTGCCACTTGTCCGTTTCTCGGCCATAGAGCGTTCAGCACGGGCAATGGCATCACACAAATTTCCGCCATTTCTCTCAAAGTAGCCATGCAATCCCTTGCTCTTGATGAAGAATTCCATCGTCTTCCGGTATTCCACGTACTTGTTCAAGTCCCTGATCAAAGACTCCTGTTCATCGTATGGACGTGATGTATAGTGGAAATAGTAGAGAAAAAACAACTCGGTGCAGCGATGCGTCTCAAAGAACTCGACCCTGCAGGAAATACCCTTCTTGGGTTTCTCTATCGGTTTGGCATACTTTGCCTTGAGTTTTTGATAGAGAGTACGCTCAGGTTCCATGTCCTTTGTGTCCATGTCAACAACGCAAAAGACATGACTGTAGCCCATTGCCACTCCATCTGCGATTTTGGCTTCAAGTTCCTTGATACTTGTATGCTTGGGATAGTCTGGCTTTACAGTAATACGCTTGAACATGTCACACAGAGACTTGAAGTAGAAAAACTCCGTAGGCCCCTCCCCCAACACAAGTATTGTTGTTCGCTGTCTGCCCATATCACTTCTCCAGATTTATAAAGATGCTTCCCAGTTCCGGCTTTGCCCCCAACCGTCCGATACGATAAGAGTTGTAAAGAGACATATTCTTGTGCAGGCCGAACGAATCTCCACGGGCATACTCAGACGACGCCGTTGACTTGTTCTTCTCAACAAACCACACCACACCCCTGTTCTCGTTGATAAAATCCTGTGAGAGCAGCGTGGTCTCCTGACTTGTAATAATCAACTGGGAATGAGTGGAATTAAAGATGAACACGTTGAGGTAATAATACAACAGGTCGTAATGCAAATCCTCACCCAATTCATCAAGGCAGAACACATGAGGCCCTGTCAGCATGTCATAGAGGGCTCCTAAAATCCTGATGTATTTTTGAGTGCCCTTTGACTGCCCTTTCAGAGAAATCTCAAAACTTCCATCCGCCGAATGATTCACAAAAGCAACCGACTCAGTGGTGGGTTTAAGGAGTTCTTTTTTCGCTTTCTCCGGGAAATCCTGCCTTAATATTTGCTCACGGACTTCGCCAGAAAGGATGCGATCTTCGTCAATAGGTCTGAATTCCGAAATGTTCAAGTCTGCCTTTTGCAACATGAGATTGAAAAAGCCTCGCTTTCTCGGTTCAGCATACGCTTCCCTCAGAATCTCGATGATACCTTTAACCTTACCGCCATCCACATCATGATACTTGTCTGTCAGCCAGCCGTGGAGTGCATTGAGCGGAGCAATATCTTCCGTCAAAGCAATCTTGCTGCATACAGACAACACACTATGATTGTTCAACGTGTTTTCGCGAATACGCTCCTGAGTCTTTAGCTGTAGTTTCAGACTTCCCCCGAATTTGATGTCCGCCTGCACGTTCTCGCCTACAAAGGTACGCTCATAGAACTGCGATTTTGACCTGTTGGGATAATAATAAAGCACTTCGCTCAAGACATGCTTTTCATTGAACGTCACATGATAGTCATACCTGATGCCGTCCGCATAAAAAGAGACAAACATCTCCGTAGGCTCATTCCGCGTAAGAACAAACGGCACACTCCCATCTATCAGCTCACTTGCATTTGACTTCGGATGCACCAATAAGTGAAACACCTTGTTCATGGCAAGCAGCATATTTGATTTACCAGAAGCATTCGAACCATACAATATCCCCAACTTGTATAAGAACACGCCTTCAACAACTTCTGTGACAAGTTCGGAAGAGGGTGTCTTTGCAATGAAACTCAGTTCCTGTCTGTCTCGGATAGAGAGGTAGTTCCTTACCCAGAACTTTCTTATCATATTTATAATATTTCTATTGTTTTCGTAAATTCACTACAAATATAGCGGATATTTTCAATATAAGCAAATAAATTTGCGTACATTTCGCAACCTTACTACATATCCACGCCTCTTGCATCTATAAACTTCACAACAATCCTGACCCATGACTGTCACGTCTTTTAATACCCGTCTGTATGACAACGGCACAAGTTTCTCACACACATTCACTTTATCATGCACTCACCAGTTCCTGATTACGGCACAGAGCAACCACCAATTCGCATAAAACACCTGCCAAACTTGTGCGGATAAATATTTTTCAGTATTTTTGCATCAATTCCGACAATCCAATGCGATGGGAGTTGGAAGGACATTCAAACGAAAGGGTGTTTAGCTATATTTATCCCCTGTTGGAATCTGGACAATTCTCGTCATGTGGATAATGGGCAAAAACGCCCACACCTTGGTTATATACTTATCTCACAAAGAGATAAACTATATAGTGTTTGGTGTGGGCCTTGCTTATTATACATGACGGGCAGTCCAGAACTCTTGGTCACAAGAGAGCCTCAACAAGATAATAAGCTGAAATACCCACACCTTTTCTTTGTATGTGAATAAAGAACAAAACAAGAAACGCTACTTTTGGGTATTGAGCAGCACAAAAAACAAAACAATGAAAACACTGAGATTTATTGGAATGGCTTTATTAGCCGTAGTTCTGTGCACTGGTTTTGCTTCCTGTTCCGACAGTGAAGACAACGGGACACCTGCAGACCTTTCCACGTTGGCAGGAACAACCTGGAAGATCACTTCCACTGACGAAATCGGAATAAAGGGTGCTACATTTGCCTTCTTGGCAGACGGGACTGTCACGGTCAAACCGTCCATGTGGTCCAAAGTCAACTACACCGTAAGCGGCAGCGACTTGAAGATTGTTTTCAACAACGATGATTACATTCAAGGACTTGTGTCCATCAACGGCAACACAGCCACGTACAGATACAAGTGGTACGACATCGACGGGAGCGTGCAAGACAACGGAACTCAGCACAACATGACCCTGCAAAAGCAATAACGTGAACATGAGTCTGGCATAAGGAAATCAAAGGGTTTTCTTGTGCCAGATTCACTTTGTTTCAGGAGGGCCCTGCGCATCGTTTTGCAAAACGCACCATTTTGCACTGCAAAACGCACCATTTTAGAGCGCAAAACGCACCGTTTTGGAACGCAAAACGCACCGTTTTGGAAACCAAGGCAATTTGTTGTGGAAAACAATGAGCATTGAATAAGCCTTAACAAACACATTATCAGCTTGTTATCAGTCACACACAAAGTGATTGCATTGAGGCCTCGGAAACTCGGTTTGGCTTGGGGTAGCAGTTGTTCATTGCAGGTTTGGGAAGAGGTTCCGCACAGTCTTCTCCACAAAGCCCCTGATTACAGCTTGGAACGCTTTTTGCTTACCTGCGTAGAGGGCAATGCCTCTAACTCCTGCCAGGTGGGCTTGGTACTGTACTTGGGTATGGTGTTCTCGAAATCGAGTTCGGGCAATCCCAGATTGTCCATGGGCTTGAACGGCACAATAGTGGTATCTACAGGCTCTACCACCACCATTGCCACTCCCTGCGACAAGATACCCAGTTCCTTGGCAGCACGCCACGAAAGGTCGATGATGCGCCCACGCGTGAAGGGACCACGGTCGGTGACTCTTACCACCACCCACTTTCTGGTGCTGGGGTCGGTAACCTTGAGTTTTGTGCCAAAGGGAAACGTGCGGTGTGCACAGGTGAGACTGTCGTGATGCAACCGCTCGCCACTGCTTGTGCGAGTGCCCGTGGCACGCTTGGAGTAGTAGGTGGCCTTGCCCATCTGCGGCACCTGCGCCTCGACTTCCATCACAGTATAAGAAGAAAAAAGAAGGTAAAAAGCGAATAATGCCTTGAGAAAAACTGAAGAATTGAAGCAGACACGCCACTTCAAAAAAGAGCAAAGAACAGAAGGTATGCTGCTACACATTCCACTACTGCACAGTATGCCCCCTGTTCCTTGCTTACTATTCATATAGCACTCTATAGTTTACACCACGCCTTGTGCCATCATGGCATTTGCCACCTTCATAAAGCCGGCAATATTGGCGCCCTTGACATAGTCGATATAGCCATCGGGTTGCTTGCCATACTTGACACACTGCTCATGGATGTTGCCCATGATACCGTGCAACTTGGCATCTACCTCTTCGGCACTCCACGTGAGGCGCATGGCATTTTGTGTCATCTCCAATCCTGATGTTGCCACACCACCTGCGTTGACAGCCTTGCCTGGAGCAAACAGCTGGTGTGCTGCCACAAACTTCTCGGCGGCCTCGGCGGTGCATCCCATGTTAGATACCTCTGCCACACACAGCGGCTTGTTGGCCAGCAGCATATCGGCATCTTCTCCGTTGAGTTCGTTCTGGGTGGCACAAGGCAATGCAATGTCGCACTTCACCTCCCATGGCTTGCGACCGGGCACAAACTTTGCCTCGGGGAACTCCTCGGCATAGGGTGCGCAAACATCATTGCCACTGGCACGCAACTCAAGCATGTAGGCAATCTTCTCGTCGTCAAGTCCGGCCTCATCGTAGATATATCCGTCGGGGCCCGAAATGGTTATCACCTTGGCACCCAGTTCTGTGGCTTTCTTGGCAGCACCCCAAGCCACATTGCCAAAGCCGCTGATGGCCACCGTCTTGCCCTTGATGTCCAGTCCGTGTGTCTGCAACATGTGGTTCACAAAGTACAGGGCACCATATCCCGTGGCCTCAGGACGGATGCGTGAACCGCCCCACTCCAGTCCTTTACCAGTCATCATGCCACTCCACTGGTGGGTAAGCTTCTTGTACATGCCAAAGAGATAGCCTATCTCACGGGCTCCCACACCAATGTCGCCTGCGGGAATATCCTCGTCAGCACCTATCACCCTGTACAGTTCTGTCATAAACGACTGGCAGAAGCGCATCACCTCATTGTCTGACTTGCCTCGTATAGAGAAATCAGAACCTCCCTTGCCGCCACCCATAGGCAGCGTGGTCAGCGCATTCTTGAAGGTTTGTTCAAATCCCAGAAATTTCAGAATACTGAGGTTTACCGAGGGATGGAAGCGCAAGCCACCCTTGTAGGGGCCAATGGCGCTATTGAACTGCACACGGTAGCCGATATTTACCTGCACTTCGCCCTTGTCGTCCACCCAGGGCACTCTGAAGGTGATGATACGCTCGGGCTCTACAATGCGCTCTATGATTTTTGCTTTCTCAAACTCGGGATGACTGTTATAGACATCCTTTACTGAAACCAACACTTCTCTCACGGCTTGCAGATACTCAAGTTCACCCGGATGCTTGTGCTCCAACTGCTGCATGATTTTCTCTACTTCCATAGTCTTGCTGTTTTTAAGGTCTGTACATTGTTTAAGGTGGGTTCTATAAGTCAGGTTTGTCAATCTTTGAGTTTTGTCAGGTTCAGATGCCTGCCGAGGAAAGTGCGTAGCAAGCTACACCACTGATGAGGGTGGCAAACTGAGCCGAACAAACGCAAAAAGATGATAAAACGCAACCCATGCTATCATGTTATCTAATGACGGTGGTAATTTATAAAACCGCATTGACGCGGTTGTCATTTTGTAATGATGACAACACAAATATAGGAATTATAATCCTTACCACCAAGAGATGAACGAAAAAAGTGGAGTTGAAAAGTTACATATTGTTAATTTTCAACTCCACAGCAGGAATTCTGTTCAAAGCTCAGCACCTAAGATAGTACTTCCACCATAAGCAAAGCCACATGATATGAAGGGCGTATTCGTTTTTTTTGCAATCTGCCGATGAACGGGCAAGGAGCCTCTTGACCCATTTTCTCATATTCAGACCGTGGACAAATGGGAATGTAAGACCAGCCAGGGAAAAACATATATCTCCAATCAATCATTAGCCTAATGGTGATAATGAACTACTTAGGATAATGGCACAACGGCAGGGCTTCTCTTGCTGTCTGAAATATTGATGCGCTCTTGGAACGATATTTCAAATAAAAAAACTACCTTTGCTCTCATAATCACATAGACAGCAGAATGAGACACATATTAGATAACTTTACCCATTTATCAGAAACGCAGACAAAACAGTTTGAAATGCTCTACGAACTGTATCACGAATGGAACGAAAAAATCAACGTGATTTCAAGAAAAGACATAGATAATGTGTATGAGCATCATGTGCTACATTCGCTCGCCATTGCCAAACTCCTGCACTTTGCAGATGGCTCAGAAATACTGGATCTGGGAACAGGAGGAGGCTTCCCCGGCATACCACTGGCCATTATGTTTCCTGAATGTCAATTCAAAATGATAGATGGCACGGCAAAGAAAATAAAAGTGGTGGAAGAAGTGGCCAAATCTATAGGACTGGACAACTGCAATGCACAGCACATCAGAGGAGAAGAGGAAATGGGCTTGTACGACTTTGTGGTGAGCAGAGCGGTAATGCCTTTGAAGGACTTGGTGGCGCTGACCAAGAAGAATATATCAAAAAAACAAAGGAATCAACTGAAAAACGGCATCATCTGCTTGAAAGGGGGCAACTTGGATGAAGAACTAAGCTGTGTGAAGATGCCAGTAACCAAAGTAGAGATAACCAACTATTTCCCGTATGAATGGTTTGAGAAGAAATACGTAATCTACCTGCCAATTGCTGGCAAATAGACGGCAACACACCTCAACTGCTTCGCACGCTTTTCAACAACCCAGAAAGATTTCACCGGCACCGAGATGCCATCATTTCTACTTGCGCCGGGTGGGAATCTTGAACTCCTTGATTTGTGAAGTAATCTCATTATCTCCCTGAGCCACAGCCACCTGGATTACAATCTCACCATCCTTGAGACGTTTGCCTGCCTTGACGGTAGCTGTATAACGGATACCATCGCCAGGGGCAATGCGCTCAACCGTTACTGAGGGAGAGATATACACCTGCTTGTTTCCTGTAGTTTCAATCACTGTGGGGGTAACACCAAAGATGGGGCGATCAGAACGGTTCATCACATCAAAAGACACTTGGCACTCCTCACCTGCCTTCAGTACGCCATCACCATTGTTATCCACAAACGAGGCATTGCGTATCTCTACCAACGGACTATAATGGATGGTGTACCTGTCACGAAGGGCCGACAACTGATCCAGCGTAACACTCTCTGAAGTGACCGTAGTGGAGGGCACCGTGGAATGAACATGGAACTGGGGAGCCGAGGAAGAAGGAGAAGATGAAGGCTCAAACTCTATACGGTCGTCGCCACTGTTGGTGGGATCAAAACCGCTCTCACTGGAAGATGAATACTGCTGACTGCCATTATCTTCGTAGCCCTGAGCATACTGCGGGTCGCGATAAGCAATGTTGCGCTGCTGCTGATACTGGGCATAACGTTCCTGCTGAGCACGGTCGGCAGCATTGCCAACGGCTGCACCCAGCACAGCACCGCTCGCCATCCCCACCAAAGTGCCCACATCAGCACCACGCGGACCGCCATTGATACCACCAATGGCACTGCCCACTATAGAGCCTATCTGACTACCCATAAATGCGCCCTCACCAGTATATGTGCCACAACTGCCCAACAGCAGGGGAAGCATCAAGAAAAGGAATACTATCTTTCTCATCATGTCTTCAATCTTTAAAGGTTGGTTCAAAGTTATAGAAAATGATGAACAATCAGCAACCTTCCTCCCCTTTTAACACTTTTTGTGGGCACAACACTACCAATAATCCCAAATCGGCCATTAGCGTTATGATGATAACTGCTTATATTTTTGAACAGATGT
>CALZNR010000026.1 GCA_945827565.1 uncultured Prevotella sp. | reverse complement strand
TACGACATTTCTGCCTGTCTCGTGGGCTCGGAGATGTGTATAAGAGACAGAGAGGGTAGTGCCACGCAGACAAAGGAGGAGCTTATTCAACTAGCTAGCAGACAGCAAAAATTCATACAGGGTTTGGAGGCTGCTTTGGTCAGAATTGAGAATAAGACTTACGGTATTGACCGAATTACAGGTAAATTGATACCCAAGGAAAGACTGCGCGCTGTACCTCATGCCACTTTGAGTGTAGAATCCAAACAGAATCGCAGGCATTAAGCACATATTGATGAACGATATCAAGCAAATTCATTCTTCCAAATGGATTTTCTGTCTGATTGTGGTCTTGATTTTGGTTGTTGACCAAGCAACCAAAATCTGGATCAAGACACACATGACACTTCATGAATGTATAGACATTACAGGTTGGTTTAAGATTTGTTTTGTTGAGAACAATGGGATGGCATATGGAATGGAACTGGGAAGCAAACTATTGCTGTCCAGCATCAGGGTGGTTCTTGTCACCATGATTATATTCTATGTGGTACGCCAAATCAAATCCACAGTTCCAAAAGGCTACCTTATCTGTCTGTCTATGATTGTGGGTGGAGCCATCGGAAATATCATCGATGGCGTGTTCTACGGATTGATTTTCAGTGAATCCAGCAATTTGTTTGTTGCTGATTTTGTGCCATTTGGTACAGGATATGCCCCCGTGCTCATGGGTAAGGTGGTAGATATGCTCTATTTCCCTTTGATAGAATCTACTTGGCCCGCTTTCGTTCCTTTTGTTGGCGGACAGCCATTTGTGTTCTTCAGTCCAGTGTTCAACGTTGCCGATGCCAATATATCGGTAGGTGTGTGTGCGCTTCTGCTGTTCTATCGCAAAAGATTGTCATCTTTGATGCAGAAGGATAATTCATAGCCTTGTATCTTCCATCGTGTAATTTTGCAAATACATACCGTCAATGTTCACACTCCGTCGCTCCCTTATTGGTTTGGTTTTGGTTTTTATGTATTTACTAACTGGATGTAAACCGCAGATTCCTTCAGAGTATTTGCGTCCAGAGGAGATGGAAGACATTCTCTATGATTTTCATGTCATGTCGTCCATGACGAGTATGCACTACAACAAGAATACAGATTACAACAAGAACCTGTACATGACAGAGATTCTTGAAAAACATCAGGTTTCGCAGGCAGTCTTCGATAGTTCGCTGGTTTATTACTGCACGCACGCAGACCTGCTCCAGTCTGTCTATCAGAATATTTCCTCTCGCCTTGAGGAACAGGTGTTGGCATTGGGTGCCTCCTCTGGCGAAATAAACAAGTATTCCGGATATTCAGAGAGCGGCGACACTGCCAATATATGGAAGCAGAACACCGAGTACATGCTTGTTCCCATTCCTCCATATAATAGGATTGATTTTCAAATTCAAGGCGATTCACTCTTTGCAGAGGGTGATGTGTTGCAGCTTCACTTTATGACCAATTTCGTGTATCAGAGTGGCACAAAGGATGCGGTGATGTATATGGCTGTCACCTATGACAATGATAGCGTGACCTCCTTCAGAAGTCAGGTATATATGTCGGGTTTGTCGCAGTTGCGTGTCACTACAGACAATGCCCATAAAGTCAAATCTCTGAAAGGCTTTATCTATCTTGACAAAGGTAGCGATGACAATAGCACTATGAAGCTGATGTTTATCAATGGCGTGCAACTCATAAGGTTCCATCAAAAAAAGAAACTTGCTGTGGAACCCAAGGACAGCCTTGCCACCTCTCCTGATACGTCTGACAGGAAACCTGCTGTCAGGATGTTTACCATCCAACGCAATTCTCATGGCTCACAAGAGAAAAATAGCATGCCATAATGTGTTGGTTGGCAAAAGGTATTATGCCATGATGGTGATACATCTGGAGGATGGCTTCGTGACGTACATCACTTATCTGGAAGGCGAAGAACCATCTACGGAGTGGCTGACTGGAACCATCGTTGTTGACAGAGACCTGCATGGCAGATTGGTTGCCACCTATCGTGGGCAACGCCTACGGTAACCCATCTATCCACAGTTCACATACATACCCCTTGAGTTATGAAAGAAATCAGAACATTCTATGTACCCAATGCGAAAGAGCAGTTGGAACTTCCTGCTGAAGAGGCAGCCCATGCCGTCAGAGTGTTACGTTTGAACTATGGTGATGAGATAGTGCTGATAGATGGACAGGGCAGTGTTTATAATGCCGTCATCACAGAATGTAACAAGAAAAGATGCCTATATAAAATTACGGATTGTGTAAGCCAATCTGTCAACAAATACACGCGCTTCAACATTGCCATTGCTCCCACCAAGATGATGGAAAGGATGGAATGGTTTGCAGAGAAAGCTACAGAAATAGGCATCAACCACATTTCTTTTCTCGACTGTCAGAACTCAGAGAGGCATATTGTCAAGACCGACCGTGTGGATAGGATTGTTATCTCGGCAATGAAGCAAAGTCATAAAAGTTTCAAGCCCGTTGTGGATGAGATGAAAAGCTTTAGGCAGTATATGGATGCCTGTGGTCCTGGCAGGAAGTTTATCGCCCATTGTCACGATGAAATACCCCGTGAATATCTGTGTGACCTATTGAATAAACAAACATCAGAGGAGCCGATGACGGTTCTCATTGGTCCTGAAGGTGATTTCTCTGTTGAGGAAGTCAAGGCAGCCATCGACAGGGGCTTTGTTTCTGTTCATTTAGGAGATAGCAGGTTGAGGACTGAAACGGCAGCCCTCTGCTCTTTGATGATGATGCACTTGTCGGGCAAGAATGCTCAATGAACCGTCCTGACTTACAGTTATTCACATTTCCTTGACTTTCCTTGGAAATTTCTGAATAAATGTCTTACATTTGCAGATGACTATTAACTTAAAAACATAAATCTTTACTAAAATGATTCTTATCAACAGTTATTTTGGCGCATTGATGTGTTGCATCTATTGCTGCCTATGCTGGGGCTCATGGGCAAACACCCAAAAGTTGGTTGCCGCCAGGCAATGGAGTTTTGAACTTTTTTACTGGGACTTCACTTTTGGCTTGTTCCTCACTGCCGCCTTGGGTGCATTGACTTTAGGAAGTATGGGCACAGATGGTATCTCCTTCTTCCAAAATCTTGAGCAGTTAAACGACAATTCAGTGCTGTATGCCTTGCTGGGCGGTATTGTGTGGAACTTCGGAAACATTTTCCTCACAGCTGCAATCGCTGTAGCAGGCATGTCTGTAGGTTTCCCCATTGGTGGAGGTTTGGCATGGATTGGCGGCATTGTGTTCAACTACCTGCTCATCGTCATTGCCGGCGAAAGCTATCCAGGCAATCAGTTGCTTTTATGGATTGGCGTATTGGTGATATGCGTTGCCATCTTTATATGCAGCAAGGCTTATAGCAAACTTTCCTCAGACGGCAAGCAGGGTGGGGCTGCCAAGGGCATTATCTTGGCATTGATAGCCGGTATTGCCATCATGTTCTTCTATGGTTTGGTGGTGAAGTCTCTTGATGCCCAATATGTGAAGGGAGGAACAGGAAGCCTCACTCCTTATACTGGTGTATTCTTCTTTGCTCTGGGCGTGCTGGTAAGTACTCCTCTGTTCAACAGTGTGGCAATGAAACACCCTGTAAGCGGAGAGAAAATGTCGATGAAGCATTATCTCTCTGGCGATATGCGTACCCATGTCATTGGTATGCTAGGCGGTTTTATCTGGATGAGCGGCATGGTGATTAGTTTTATGGGAGCAGGCGCAGCTAATCCCGCCATCTCATACGCATTGAGCAATGCAGCCCCCGTGGTGGCAATGATATGGGGAGTGTTTGTGTGGAAGGAGTTTGCTGGAGCTCCTCGGGGCACATCTAAACTCATAGCCGCCATGTTCTTGCTCTTCATTGTGGGCTTGGTGCTCATCACCATGTCTAATTAAACCTCAATCAGTCATTAGACTGTTATTGACGAAAAAGGCCACAGAGACAACAAACGCATGTTGTCTCTGTGGTCTTTCTTGTCTCCGTAGTTTTGGCCGTTGTTAATATGTTGCTCTTTCTATGCTTACAATGTATTGATGTTTCTTTTTCGTTCAGACAGGTATATGGTCAGCATCAGGGCAAGGATAGATGCCGTGAAGGTGATCACTATAATCATCATCTGATATTTTATAGCTATGCCAGGTGCTGAGCCTCCCAATATCTGTCCTATCATGGTGCCGGGGAGCGACACAATGCCCATTACCGCCATGTTGGCAATACACGGTGCAAACGATTTGTCTAATGCCTTTCTTAAAAATGGAGTTACAGCCTCTATGCGTGAAGCACCATTGCCCAGCAGGTAATAATACTGTCCCTGTTCACGGTGCAATCCATCGTAGAATGTAGTGAGTCCGATGACACAGACACTGAGCATATTGCCCATCAGAATTCCCATGATAGGCACAAAGTATCTGGCATCGAAAGGATAACGCAGTTGCAGCACAAACACAAGGAAAAACATACCCACCGCAAATGCACTGGCAAAGAAACCGCATATCAGTGGTATGAGCATTGTTTTGAAGCGCAGGTGGGCACGGTGCACTCCTGTAAATGCAGCCACTATCACCATGATGAACACCCACAGTATGTTGATGAATGGATTGTTCCAAAGAAACAGGTATTTTAGATACAATCCAATGAGAAACAACTGCACCACCATGCGGGCAGTGGCAATCAATGTAGAGATGATTTGTCCCGTCTTGAAGCGGAAGAAGAAATAAAGTGGCAGAAGCATCAGGAGCAGTCCCAAGATCATGCCGATGTAAGAAATGTCAGAAGTCATTTATAACTGTTGATTTATGTTTACAACTTTGTGGCAATACTGCAAGAACATCTGACTGTGACTGACAGCCAATACGGCTGCCCCACGTACGGTAAACCCTTTCAGATATTCTCCCACTAATTCTGTTGCCTTTTCATCCAGTGCCGATGTGGGCTCGTCAATCAGCATGATGCGTTTTTCCAACAAACCGCATAGCGACAGCATGATTCGTTGACGTTCTCCTCCGCTCAGTTCCTCTGTTTTCTTGTCATAGAGGGTAGGGGAAAGGTCCAGTTTGTCCCATTCACGAAAAAGTAGCTCACGCGAAAAAAACAGGTGGGCATTGGCTTTTATTTTAAAAGGCTGATTCACCAGTTCTTGCACGGTAGAGTAAGAGAATGCGGTGTCTTGTGGGACATAGGCAGTATATTTTCTGAAATATTCGGTTGTGGTGGGCGTAATAGGTTCCCCGTCAAAGCTCAGGATGCCGTCACTCAATTTTGCGAAGCCCATGAATGACTTGAGCAGAGTGGTCTTGCCACTTCCCGATGGTCCACTTAGTCCCAACATGGTCCCCTCATTGACGATAAAAGAAAGATCTTCAAACAGGGTGTTCTTTTCAATAATCAGTTTTGCGTTTTTTACTTCGATCATTTTTCGCTCTGTTGATAATGGATTTTGTGCTGTGATGTCACATACACATGCAAACTTACAACTATTTTTTCAATTATTGGCGAAGGTGTTATGAAAAAATTGTATTTTTGCACACACTTACAGTAACTTGCTAAGAGATAAACTATTCAGACAATTTATAAATTCATGAAAACAAGATTAGGAATATTGATGGTGGCACTATTCGCATGGTTGCCGTCGGTTACGGGTTTATGGGCACAGGAGCCAATAGCTCCACCAATGCTCAATGTATATAAACTGGCGGACCAAACGTGTATCAGAGGCATGTCCGACAATGGACTGTGGGCTGTGGCATACGGCGTTTCTCCTGTCGGCGGATACGATTATCCCCAACTTATTGATGTGAAAAACGGCAGGATTATCGATCTGAAGGGCGACGATGCGCTCATGACAGATGGCACAGCCAACGATGTGACCAATGATGGCAATATCGTTGTGGGTTCAAGAAATAACAAACCTGCCATTCTGACAAGCGAAGGCTGGAAAGAATTGCCACTCCCCACTGGTTGGTCAGAAGGTGTGGTTTCTGCCATTACTCCTGATGGGAAATGGGCAGCAGGACGTGCCAATAATTATACCGATGGCTACAAGGAGTATCCGCTGCTGTGGAACCTTGAGAACGAGCCTTCCATAGTAGAAACACCGGGCTATCCACAGACAGGTGTGGATGGCGTGGATTATGAGATGGTAAGATTCAGCGGCATTTCTTCTGATGCCCGATATCTTGTGGGTGTTGTTGCCTTCAGCTATCTCAATGCCCGCCTATACTTTCTGTACGATAGGGAAACAAAGCAATGGACAGCCCCTGGTTTTAGTGGCACGTCCACTACCTCGTTAACTCCTCTGTGCGACGGATTGTATCAGTTAGACGATATCAAGATTAGCAGCAACGGACTCTATGTAGGTGCCACAGCATATATGGTAAAGCCTTTGGCTGGCACCGATAACTATGAAGAATATAGGGTGCCCTGTATTTATAACACACAGACCAAGGAGTTTACCATCTATGATGATGCTGCCAGCAGGGATATGTCTTGCATTGTCATAGACAATACGGGTACGCTCTATGTTGCCATTCCATCATCCACCCCCATCCGCTAGGTGTATATCCGTCGTCAGGGCTATTGGATTGACCTGGCAGAAATCCTGCAACAGAATTACGGCATAGACTTCTATGCCCAGAGTGGCTTTGGGAATACGGGTACTCCCATCGCAGTGTCGGACGATGGGACCACACTGGCAGCCATCCCCACACCTTACGACAGTTACACCCTGACGTTGGGCGAATCTTTCGCACAGGCGGTGATGAAGGTTGATCTCTTGAGCAGCTACGAGACCTTCCCCTTGGATGGCAGTGCCTTCAGCAAGTTCAGAAATGTAAGTCTCACGTTCAATCGTGATGTGTGTGTCAACAGTGAGGCCCCAGCGGTACAGTTGCTAAAGGCCGACGGCACGTTGGTGGCAAATGCCATCTCTGTGGTTGCCAATAACAGCAATACCAAGATTGTTGAAATAGGATTCAGAACCCGTGCATTGGAAGCTGACCAGGAGTACATGCTGAAGATACCAGCAGGTGCCATCCAGTTGGCTGATAAGACTTCATCAAACAAGGAAATCGTGTTGCATTACTTCGGCAGAAAGGCTGAACCTGTAGCTGTCAGAGCCATTGCTCCTGAAGATGGAAGCAGTGTGGCACAGGTCAATCTCACTACGAATCCCATTCTGCTTACGTTCGACACACACGTGTCACTCACTGACACTGCAGCAGCCTACATGTATCGCAACGATGATACAGAACCGCTGTGCGAACTTCAGATGCTGTGCAACGACAAGCGTGTGCTGATGTATCCCTTGGCAACGCAAAACCTTTACCTGAACAACAAGTATCGCTTTGTGGTTGAGGCTGGTTCTGTGACCGATATCATGGGCGATAATGCCAATAACACCATTCAGTTTGAATATTCAGGGCAATACGAAAGAACAGTCACCTCTAACGATACGCTGATATACAGTGAAACGTTTGAACAGGGTGTGAACAATATGTTGCTCTATGAAGGCGACGGACTGACACCTACGGAAGAAATGCAGCAGTTAGACTTTATGAATGGTACGGACTATCCCTGGATTCCTATGTACGATGATGATATGAGCAATTGTTGTGCAGCATCCACCTCTTCCTACAGCCCTTCAGGACGTGCCAGTGATTGGATGGTAACACCGCAATGCTATATCCCTGATGAGAAGTGCCGACTTACCTTCCAGGCACAGAGCTACAGAATGGCTAAGACAGACTCACTCAAAGTCATCATCCTTGCCACTGACAGAGTGATGGACTACCTGACTGAAGAAGATATCCTCGAGTTTGAAACTGCCGGCAATGTCATTCTAAACACACGACTTGTGCCGGGTACAACGGAAGGTACACTGAAAGGCGAATGGACCGACTTCTCCTTCTCCCTGTCTGCCTACGCAGGCAAGAATATCTATGTTGCCTTCGTAAATCAGAATGAGGATCAAAGCATTGTCTTTGTAGATAATGTGCGCATTGAGCACAATGCTGAATTGGGTGTTGGCATCACTTCTCCCACTACGGTGGTGGCACAAGATAATATGAGCATCACAGGCAAGGTGGTGAAAAACAGTGAGGGCACAGCCACTTATACTAATCCCACACTCTTGCTGCTGGATGCCAACAACAAGGAAATAGACAGGATTTCAGAGAGTTCTCTCACCTTGTCCAAAGGAGAGGGATACAGCTTTACATTCGCCAAGAGCGTGTCATTGGCACAGGGTGAGATCAATCACTTCAAGATTGTGGCACTGTTTGATGCTAACAAACCAGACACCACCAAGGTGAATATCACAAACTTGCTGTTCAAACCAGTGAAGCGTGTTGTCATTGAAAAGTACACAGGACAAGACTGCGGCTTCTGTCCGGCAGGTATCCTTGCATTGGAATATCTAAACAAAATTTATGGCGACAAGGTGGTGCCCATTGCATATCATACATACGTAGGCGACAGCTTTGAGAGCGGAATGACCGATTATGTAACCAATTTCTTAGGCCTCTTTGGTGCACCAAGTGCAATCATCAACCGCAATGGTGAGGTCTCTTCGCCCATGTATAATTCCACGGTTGATGGGGTAAAGGATTATGCTTTCAGTTCTCCCGAGGAGAATTGTTGGACCGACATCGTTGCCAAGGAGATGGAAGTGCCCACCATAACAGATTTGGACATCATGGCTATTTACGATGAGCAGAAAGGCAAGGTGGAAGTGCCAGTCTGCACCCATTTTGCATTGTCACAGAGTGCCACCAATTTCGGTCTGATGCTGGTAGTTACAGAAGACAGCCTGGATGGCTATCAGCGAAATTATTATTCATCTGTCAGCGATCCTGATTTGGGACCATGGGGTGCCGGAGGTATTTATGCTACAGAATACTCACTCTACACCTTTGACGATGTGGCAAGGCATATCGTTGGCATCTCCTATTACGGAGAGATGGGGTTGATACCTACCTCTGTAAAGGCTGGCGAGAAGTATAATACTTCCATCTCGTTCAATGTGCCATCTACCGTGGCAGAAATGATGAACTGCAAGGTTACCTGTATGATGATTGATGCCAACAGTGGTAAGGTAATCAATGTGGCGCGTGCCAAGGTGGTTACTCCCGAAGGTATTGAGTCTGTGGCTCAAGAAGAGCAGGATGCCCATATTCCTGTTCTGCTTTATACTTTGGATGGCAGGCGCCTGTCTTCGTTAGAGGGTGTTCATGGACTGATTATCAAGAAGCAAGGAACAAAAGTTAAAAAAATCCTCATAAATTAGGATTGCTCATACTGTGAAATCGCACTACCTTTGCAGCATGAAAGTAACAGTAAGCAAGCAACTCATTATGATTATAGGAGTGGCGGCACAGCCACTCCTATCTTTTTCAGCAGAAGTTTCCGACAGTTCACATGTGGTTGATTTGGACGAAGTCGTGGTAGTGTCTCATCCCAAAGAGCATGTTTTGTTGCGCAACCTGCCGTTGTCCAGCACCATGATTGGAGCTGAGCAGATAGACATGCGTGGCTTTAACAGTCTGGACAAACTAAGCGAGCAGGTACCCTCACTTGCCATTCCTTCCTATGGTTCGCGTCTCACCTCATCCATGTATTTGCGTGGTGTGGGTTCTCGTTTGGGAAGCACGTCGGTTGGAATGTATTACAATCAGGTGCCCATCATTCTGAAAAGTGCGTACAACAGGTATTTGTATCATCTGGAACCTGTCTCTTATACACATCTGACGCTGCCGACGATATGCAGTGT
>CALZNR010000025.1 GCA_945827565.1 uncultured Prevotella sp. | reverse complement strand
CACTGCATATCGTCGGCAGCGTCAGATGTGTATAAGAGACAGCTGCAGGATATCACTATTCAGGCAAAGAAGGGTGCAGAGTTCAACAACTCACGCAACATCACCCGAGAGAATGTAAACATCACGGTAGTGAAGTAAATTCGGGATAGTCCATTGAATTTTGAGAAAATAAGGAAGCCAAGATAACCAAAGACAACAGGTTCAACCTGTTTGGTTATCTTGGCTTCCTTCATTTTGTGTCTTATGGCTCTGATCTGCAGAACCTATGGCATTGAATCGTTTTTTCTTTTTCCGTTTCCTGTCTTTTATTCCTGCTTTGTGTTTGTGGTCATCTCTTTTTCCAGATCACTCCTGCTCTTCGACTTTGTTACCAATCGTACCCCGGAAAATACCAGAATGACTGCCAGGGCATGGCTCCATCGCAGTATGCCGATGCCCATACACACGCTCACAATTACGCTCACAATGGGCTGCACATAGTTGTACACGCTGACCACAGTGGGGCGCAGAGTGTGCTGGCCTATCATGGTGAGAATATACGAGAAGTAGGTGCCTATCACCACCACATAGGCAGTCTCAAGCCAGGTAGTGGTGCTCACCTCTGTCCATGCTATCTGTCGCAATGACTGCTGAGAGAAGGGAAGGATGAGGAGGCAGGCATATAGAAACATCCACTTGTTGATGGTGAATACGGAATAGCGCCTTATCAGGTCACGGAATAATGATAGATACAAGGCAAAGGAGAACTGGGCAAACAGGCATAGCAGGTCACCTCGGATGTCGCCCACCTTGTTGCTGCCACTGTGGGCACTGGTGAGTATCAGAATCAGTGCACCGCTACAACCCATGAACACTCCTATTGCTTTCTTGCTGGTGATGGGCTCCTTCAAGATGAGTGCCGACAGCAGCATGGCAAAGATGGGCATACTGGTGGTGACAATACTGGCGTTGATGGGCGAGGTGATACTCAGTCCGATGGTGTAGCAGCACTGGTTGCACACCAGTCCAAACAGGGCGGCACCAGCCAGCATCAGTTTGTCGCGCTTGCTTACCTGCTCGCTGGGCACAAACAGTGAAGTGAGCCAAAACAGAATACATGCTCCACCTACTCTAAAGCTCACCATGTCTATTCCCGTGAGACCATGTACCATGGCGTCTTTTCCCAAAGGCGCCATCAATCCCCAAAAAGCGCAGGCAGAAAACATCGACAGATGTGCTAAAAGTACTCTTTTGTTATCCATAATCAACTTAATGTTGTTAAAAATCCGGTGCAAAAGTACACATTTATTGGGATAATTCATATATTTGCAATAGACAAAGATGCAGAAAATAATCCAACCTAAAACAGAGCTCATGGTTCAAAAATACGCAGACTATATCTCACGCATAGAGATAGACTCGCTTTGGAGCGGACGAAAGCATATAGTGTGGGAACTGGACCCCAAGGTGAACATCCTTAGCGGTATCAACGGGGTGGGTAAGAGCACCATATTGAATAAGGTGTTGCGAACCCTGTTGCCTGGGGGAGAACTCTCAGACAATATTCTGCCGGGAGTAAAGATAAAGGTGGTGCCCGAAGATGCTCGGCGCATACGCTATGACGTGATACGCAGTTTTGACCGTCCGCTGATGCAGGGAGATGTGGTCAACAAGATAGTGGATGCTCCGGTGGCCACAGAATTGGACTGGCAACTGTATCAGTTGCAGCGCAAATATCTGGACTATCAGGTGAACATGGGCAACCGTATCATCGCTATACTGCAACAGGGAGATGCAGATGCCACGGAACAGGCAGGCCGGGTGTCGGCTCCCAAAAAACTGTTTCAAGACCTCATTGACCGCCTCTTTGCTGAGACAGGCAAGCGGCTGATACGTACACAAAATGAAATTGCCTTCACTCAGTTGGGTGAGGTGATTACCTGCTACCAGCTGTCCAGTGGAGAGAAGCAGATGCTTGCCATACTGCTTACTGTGCTGATAGAAGACAACAAGCCCTATGTGCTTTTCATGGACGAACCCGAGGTGAGCCTGCACATTGATTGGCAGCAGCAACTGATAGACATGATCATGGAACTCAATCCCAATGTGCAGATAGTGCTCACCACCCATTCGCCCGCTGTTATTATGAACGGATGGATGAATCATGTGACTGAGGTGAATGATATCACCTCCTAAAAGGCACTGCTTTGCAGCAGAGAGTGTTCATTATATACGTATTGTTGTTCGGCAGTACGAGAAAATTTGAGGAGGAGTTTTGGCAAAGAAATTATACGAAAATATCAGCAATCGCTACTTTGAGGCAGCCAATGCCATGAAGGCAAAAGACCAAAGGCGCAGAATCGTGGCTTATGTGGAGAGCTATGATGATGTGTTTTTTTGGCGCACGGTGCTCAGTGCTTTAGAGAACGATAAAAGATATTTTGAGGTGATGCTACCCGCACGAAAAGAGGGATTGGGCCGTGGCAAGAAGTCGGCACTGATGAGTGTGGTAGATAACGGTGCTGGCAAAGACATGATAGCCTGCGTGGATGCCGACTATGACTACTTGTTGCAGGGTGCCTCGCCCACCTCACGTAAGGTGCTGGGCAATCCTTATGTGTTTCACACCTTTGTCTATGCCATTGAAAACTTCCAGTGCTATGCTCCCTCACTGCATGACCTCTGTGTGATGGTTACCCTCAACGATCATCGTATCTTCGACTTTGAAAGGTTTTTCAAAGAATATTCCGAAATATGTTATCCCCTCTTTGTGTGGTCGGTGTGGGCATATCGCACTATTCATTACGGTGAGTTCTCACTCTCTGACTATGGCAAGGTGGTGGAACTGGGAGGGCTGGATGTACAGAAACCACAGTTAGCATTGGCTCATTTGCAGCAAAAGGTGCAGCGCAAGGTGCTCTTCATGCAGCGCCACTATCCCCATGCACAGACTGCCTACGATGCCCTGAAGCAAGAGTTGTTTGAATTGGGTGTCACTCCGCAAACCACCTATCTATACATGCAGGGGCATCATCTCATGGATGCTGTGGTGACGCCCACGGTAATCAAGGTGTGCAATCGACTGCGCCTGGAGCGTGAGAACGAAATTCACCGCACGGCAATCCACCGCACGCAGATGTATAACGAGATGGCGTGTTATGAGAACAGTATTGATGATGTGAAGAGAGCCATAAAGCGCAACCAGGGCTATACCAATAGCAAGCAGTTCTTGCAAATCAGGGCGCTGATACAGAGCAGGCTGGATGATGAAGAGAATACAGCGGTCAGTTCTCCTTCCAATAACTCCTGCTGAAGAGTATCAGTACGGTGATAATCTCCAAACGTCCCATCAGCATCAAGAAAGAGCATATCCATTTCACCGTGTCAGGAAGTATGCTCCACGACATCACCGGGCCAATCTCTGTGCCCAGCGTGGGACCCACGTTGCTCACACAACTCAAGGCTATGGTGATGGCATTGGTGTGATCCACTCCCCATGCAATCATAATGCTCGATGTGATAATGCACATCAGCACATACACCGTGCCAAAAGCCAGCAGGGTGCCTATTTTTGAGGGGGCTACAGCCATGCCGTTGATTTTTACGGGCAGCACGGCGCTGGGATGCAGGATGTGGCGAAACTCATTGCGCAACACCTTCAGAATCATAGTGATGCGGATGCACTTGAATCCGCCACTGGTGGAACCGGCACATGCTCCAGAGAACATGCAGCAGCCCAAAATAATCCATGTGAGGTGAGGCCACTGACCGGCATCGTCGTTAAACAAGCCTGTGGTGGTGATAAACGACACCACCTGAAACAAGGAGCAGCGGAAGGCGCGCTCCAAATCGTAGTTGAGCGAGTGCATCAGCATGCCCATGATGGTGATGGTAGAGATGGTGACAATCCCCAAGTACAGGCGAAACTCTGAGTTGCGAAACAGGTTGGCAAACTGAGCCTTGAACACCATGGCATAAAGTAGCACAAAGTTGACACCCGACAGAAACTGGAACAGGATGCTGATATACTCTATTGCAGGAGAGATGAAGTAGGCAGCACTGTCGTTGTGGGGGGCAAAACCGCCTGTGGCAGTGGTGGTCATGGCATAGTTGATACCATCGAACCACTCCATGCCTGCGATACGATAGCAGGCGATACAGGCGATGGTGAGTGCCAGATAGATAGACCATAGCCACTTGGCGCTGGTGCTGAGGCGTGGGTGCATCTTTGATTTGAATGGCCCTGTCACTTCGGCAGAAAACACCTTCATGCTTCCGCCCACCATAGAAGGTAGAATGGCAATGGTAAAAAACAGGATACCCAGGCCGCCAATCCACTGTGTGAGCGAACGCCAGAACAGAATGCCATGGGGCAGATGCTCCACATCGTCAAGGATGGTGGCACCGGTGGTGGTGAAACCTGACATGGTTTCAAAGTAGGCATCGGTGACATTGGGAATATAGCCACCTATCAGGAAGGGCAACATGCCAAAGGCACTGAATATGAGCCATGCCACAGTCACTACCAAATAGGCATCGCGTCGGCTCATGTTGTTGCCCGAATTTCTTCCAAAGAACTTAAACAGTATGCCTCCGCCAGTGGTAATGATAGACGATAGCAGGAAAGGCATGCTGTCGTCTTCTCCGTAGCCCACCGATACCCCCCAGCAGAGCATCATGATGACGCACTCAAGCAGGAGCAACTGGCCTATGATTTTTGAAACGAGATGATAATTAACCATTCTTGTAATGCCTGTGATTCGATGTTTTGGATGCAGTGTTGAGAGGTGCTTCTCAGAACACAGTCTTTAGAAACATGAGGTTTTAAAAAATATTCCAACCGCTGGGCTTGAAGAAGCGTTCCACCTTTTTCAGGTTATGCTCGTGGCAGAACACCATCACACTGTCACCGGCTTCGATACGCGAAAGACCGTTGACCAACATTCCTTGGTTGTTGCGTACCAGTCCACCTATGGTCACGCCAAAGGGCAGTCCCAAATCCTTCACGGCTCGCTTGGTCACAGCAGAACCTTCTTCTGCCACAAACTCTGCTACATCAGAATCCGCCATCATCAGCGAGCGCAGGTTGCTTACATTGGCATCCAGCATCATTTGATAGATGTGGCTGGCAGCAATGGTCTTTTTGTTGATGATGGTGCCTATATCCAAACTTTCTGCCATGCTCACGTAGTCTAAATTTTCCACCAGTGCAATGGTCTTTCTCACTCCCATCTTCTTGGCGGTGAGGCATGCCAGAATGTTTGTTTCGGCATTCTCTGTCAGTGCTACAAAAGCCTGTGTGTTGTCAATTCCCTCTTCGATGAGCAGGTTGGTATCGCGTCCGTCACCGTGAATCACGATGGTATTTGAATCGCTGAGCAGAGTATTCAGTTTTTCGCAGCGCCTTTCATCCTGTTCTATAATCTTGATGTTCATGTAGTCGGGCGCAGTGAGTGCTGCACGCACGGTGGTTTTCCCTCCTCCCATGATAATCACGTTCTTCACGTCGGCATAGTGCTCTTTGCCACAGATTTTGCGGATATAGGGTATGTATTCGCGTGTAGTCATAAAGTAGGTAAGGTCGCCCACTCGCAATTCGTCGTTACCGCCTGGTATCAAGGTGTCGTCGCCTCGCTTCACCGCCACGATGTAGTAGGGGTCAGAGGGTGTACACAGTTGCTTGAGTGGCTGGTTGAGTATTTCGCAGGTCTCTCTCAGTTTCACTCCCAGCATCACCAGCGCACCTCCATGTACGTCCCAACGCTGTCTCACCCAACTCATTCTCAATCCGTTGTTGATGTCAATGGCCGCCAACACTTCGGGATAGATGAGTGAGTCGATGCCCAGGTTTTTGAAGAATGATTCCAGTTGTGGGGCAAGATACTCATAGTTGTCAATGCGAGCCACCGTTTTGCGTGCGCCCAAGGCATGCGCCAAGATGCTGGCATTCATGTTGGTGCTCTCGTCGGGGGTCACGCCCACAAATAATTCTGCATTTTCCACACCCGCCTCTTTGAGCGTTTTGATGCTGGTGGGCGAGCCTTGTAGGGTCATAATGTCGTATTCGGTGTCCAGACCCTCCAAGCGATTCTCGTCTTCATCCACCAGAATACAGTCCTGATGATCTCTTGACAATAGTTTGGCAAGATGGGTGCCCACGGCACCTGCACCGGCAATGATAATCTTCATAGGTTCGGAAATTGGTTATGATATCAGCGTGGTGGCTATCGAGCGGATAGTCTGAGCGATGCCCTCTTGATCTATGCCTACAATATGTTGCAGTTGTGCCACGGTGCCGTGTTCCACAAAAGAGTCGGGTAGGCCCAAGCGTGTGATGTGGAGCGCGTGTCCGTGGTCGTTCATCCATTCCATCACAGCAGAGCCCATGCCTCCCTGTCTTGTTCCATCTTCCACGGTGATGAGATGGGTGTGTTGGGTTGCAATATGGTGCAGCAATTTTTCATCAAGCGGTTTCAGAAAGCGCAGGTCGTAGTGAGCAATGCTGAGCGGGGCTCCCTGCCACTGTTTTTCTACCTCGTGGATGGCTCTTAGGGCAGTGTTGCCAATGGGTCCGATGGTGGCCACGGCCAATTTGGAGCTGCCTTCTTTGATACACCTGCCTGTACCCACCTCTATGGCCTCTAACGGGCATTTCCACTGTGGGCACACTCCCTTGCCACGGGGATAGCGTATCACAAAAGGTCCGTGATTGGACTGCTGGGCTGTAAACATCAGCCGGCGCAGTTCATGTTCGTCCATTGGCGAGGCAATGGTAAGATTGGGTACGGGGCGCAGGGCAGCCATGTCGAAGGCTCCGTGATGGGTGGGGCCGTCTTCGCCCACCAGTCCGGCACGGTCTAGGCACAGTACCACGGGCAGGTTCAGTAAGGCTACATCATGAATCAGATTGTCGTAGGCGCGCTGTGCAAAGGCGCTGTAGATGTTGCAGAAGGGTATTTTCCCCTCTTTTGCCAATCCACCAGAGAAAGTAAGCGCATGACCTTCGGCAATGCCCACGTCAAAGGTGCGCTGTGGCATGGCTTCCATCATAATGTTCATGGAGCAACCTGTGGGCATGGCAGGTGTCACTCCCACGATGTTCGGATTCTGTTCTGCCAATTCTAACAGGGTATGTCCAAACACATCTTGAAAGCGTGGAGGTTCACCAGTGCTGTCGTGTACAAGTCGTTCGCCTGTATCTACATCAAACTTGCCAGGTGCGTGCCACAGGGTAGCTTCTTCCTCGGCAGGTGCATAGCCTTTGCCTTTGATGGTATGCAGGTGCAGCAACTTGGGCCCTTGCATATCCTTCAGTTGCTTCAGTATGCGCACCAGTTCTATGATGTTGTGCCCGTCAAAGGGACCGAAATATCGGATATCGAGTCCCTCAAAGATATTCTGCTGATGACTGATAGCCGATTTCAGTGCATTGCTCAGTCGGATGATTCCCTTGCGACGCTCTTCCTCCAAATAGCCTTTGCTGTGCAGCCATTTCGAAACCTTGAATCGCAGGGCATTGTAGGTCTTGTTGGTGTTTAGTTTCAGCAGGTATTCTTTCATGCCTCCTACACTTCGGTCAATGCTCATGTTGTTGTCATTCAGTATGATGAGCATGTTGTTGGGGGTGGCACATGCGTTGTTCAGTCCCTCAAAAGCCAATCCGCCGCTCATGGCACCGTCACCGATAACAGCCACCACATGTTGCTTGCTCTCGTGCAGAGCCACTGCCATGCCCAGCGCTGCTGATATGGAGTTGGAGGCATGTCCGCAGGCAAAGGTGTCGTATTCGCTCTCTTTAGGCGAGGGGAAAGGCATGATGCCGTGCAGTTTTCTGTTGGTGCAAAAGGTGTCGCGTCTTCCGGTAAGAATCTTATGACCGTAGGCCTGATGCCCCACATCCCATACAATGCGGTCGTGGGGCGTGTTGAATACATAATGAAGAGCCACCGTAATCTCCACCACGCCTAAACTGGAGGCTAAGTGACCGGGATTGACCGATAACTCCTTGACGATGTCTTTGCGCAGTTCATCGCAAACTTGTGGCAGCTGCTCTAACTTCAGTTGGCGCAAATCATCGGGATATTTGATATGACTCAGAAGGTCAAAATTATCTTCAAACATTTTGCAAAGATACGTTAATTCACAGACAACACAAAAAATAATGAAAAAAATTGAGGTCGTCGGTACTTTCTCATTCCTTTCTGCTACCTTTGCACCAATGCTACAGCCCGAGACACTTGCTTATCGCATCGCGCAAGCCTTCATTCATCATCCCACATCTTCGCAGCAGCAAGCGATAGATGTGTTCACCCGTTTTATGTGTTCGCCATCTTCCATGGCTGTGATGATTCTCCGGGGTAGTGCTGGTACAGGCAAAACTTCGCTGGCAGCGGCTTTTGTCAAGGCTCTTTCCCTGTTGGGCATCAGGCAAATGTTACTGGCACCCACAGGTAGGGCTGCCAAAGTGTTTGCCCTCTATGCGGGCCATACAGCCTACACTATCCATCGCATCATTTACCGACAGAAGCAGGCAGCCACGTTCTCTGCCTTTACGCTGGCGCCTAATAAGGCAAGCAATACACTGTTTATCGTGGATGAGAGTTCTATGATTTCCAACGATGGTCATGCTGATGCTCTCTTCGGACAGGGTCGCCTGCTCGATGATTTGGTGCAGTATGTGTATTCGGGAAACAACTGCCGACTGCTGCTCATAGGCGATAGCGCACAGTTGCCCCCAGTGGAGCAGGAACAGAGTCCGGCATTGCAGCGACATGTGCTTGAAGAGTATGGCATGGACGTGTTTGAAACTACCCTCAGCGAGGTGTTGCGTCAAAGCCTTCAGTCGGGTATTCTTGCCAATGCCACCGCCATCCGTCAACTGGTGGAGCATGATGAGCTGACGGCTCTGCCACGTATCACCTTCAAGAGCTTTGCTGATATCAGCATCGTGCGTGGCAATGAACTGGTAGAAACGCTTGCAAACAGCTATGCCAGGGTGGGACAGGATGAAACTGTGGTGGTGACACGAAGCAACAAGCGTGCCAACATATATAATCAGGGAATCCGGGCACAGGTGCTCGACTGCGAGGAGGAAATCTCATCGGGAGATATGCTGATGGTGGTGAAAAACAACTATTACTGGGCTGCTGCCGAGGGAGTGGAGGCAAACAGCACTGCACAGAAGCTTGCCTTTATTGCCAATGGCGACAGGGTGAGGGTGAGCAGGGTGCGCAACCATCGTAGCTTCTATGGGTTGAAGTTTGTGGATCTTACCCTTGTGTTTCCCGATTATGATGACAGACAAATCAACTGTACCGCCATTCTTGATACACTCACCACAGAGGCTCCGGCACTCACTGCAGAGCAACAGCAGATGCTATACAACGGGGTGATGGAAGACTATGCCTATATCCCACTGAAACGCGATAGGATAGAGAAGATAAAGAACGACATCTATTACAATGCTTTGCAAATCAAGTTCGGCTATGCCGTTACCTGTCACAAGGCTCAGGGCGGACAGTGGGAGCATGTGTATGTGGATCAGGGCTACATGACAGCCGAGATGCTCACCTCTTCTTACCTGCATTGGCTATACACGGCATTCACCCGAGCCACCGGTCATCTGTATCTGGTCAACTGGAGCGAGCAGCAAACCAATGGTGATGGGGCTGCATCGTGAAGAAAAAGAAAAACAGAAATAATTTCAGAAAATGCTGTATATTGACACTCATATCACCCAATTCAACTTGCAAGAGGCCCTCTGCCGTGTGACAGCACAGCGCAGAGAACAGGCATTACGCTACAAGAGCGAGCTTAACCAACGGCTCTCGGTGGCGGCCTATATGCTGCTTTGCAGAGCACTGTCCATAGAGTATGGTATCACCGAACAGCCATTGCTGGCATGGCATGAGGGAGGCAAGCCCTATCTGCCACAATATCCACAGGTGCATTTCAGCATCAGTCATTGTAAGGAGGCTGTGGCTTGTGCCGTGGCAGATAGTCTCGTAGGGGTGGATGTGGAAAGCATTAGACCGTTTAATGAAAATTTGGCACGCCGTGTGCTCCTGTCTCTTATACACATCTCCGAGCCCACGAGACAGGCAGAAAT
>CALZNR010000024.1 GCA_945827565.1 uncultured Prevotella sp. | reverse complement strand
CATACGAGATTTCTGCCTGTCTCGTGGGCTCGGAGATGTGAATAAGAGACAGCATCAGGTTTTATTTGAACCGTGTGGCTCTGAAGAGTGGGAAAGCATGCAATGTAAAATACAAGGTTCAAAAGTAATATCTAATCTCTAAACGTCAATCGTCTAAAACTCATTTTAATCTAAGTTTTAATTTTAAGTTTTAAGTTTATGTTTAAACGACTGCATCAGTGTAAGTTTCTTGCAGCCACCTGCGTTTTGTTTATTTGTTGTGCAATAGCCGGTAGGGCACAGGTCACAACATCGAGTATCAGCGGAATAGCCACCGACAGCGAGGGATCTCTGCCCGGTGCCGTGATTACCGCCATCCACACCCCTTCGGGCACACGCTATGTGGGCGTTGCCAATGCCGAGGGTGCCTATCGTTTGGAAGGCTTGCAGCCTGGAGGTCCTTATCGTGTTGAGGCCTCGTTTGTGGGGCACAAGCGCACCGTGCTGCAGGTGCAGCACATCAAGTTGGGTGCTGTGCATCAGTGCGACTTCCGCCTGCCCGAGGGCAACGAACTGGCAGAAGTGGTAGTAGAGGGCAAGGCAGCCCTGCAAAGAAAAACGGGTAGCACCGAGCACTTCAACTCGGAAACCATTGAGAGTACACCCATCATTGACCGCTGGATAGACGATATCACCCGACTGTCGCCCTATTTCATGGGAAACACCTTTGCCGGCAGAGACCAGGCAACCCATAACTACAGCGTGGATGGTGCCAACTTCAACTTCAACATGGGTCTTGACCGCGGACGTCTGCCCGCCGACAACCGCCCTATCTCGGTAGATGCCTTGGAGGAGGTGCAGATAGTGCACTCTGCCTATGATGTGAAAAACAGCAACTTCCTTGGGGCTGCTGTCAACATGGTGACCAAGCGAGGTACCAACACCTTCAGTGGTTCTGCCTATACATATTTCAAGAACGAAGACCTTAGAGGCAACAAACTCGACGGCGAAGACCTTGGAGAGCGTGAGCGTGAACAGCGCAATATCTGGGGTATGACCTTTGGCGGACCCATCATCAAAGACAAGCTCTTCTTCTTTGTCAATGCAGAGTACGAGCACTCGCCCTATCCTGTGTATAAGTGGCACCACTCTGCCAACGGCAAGGGCGATGGCACCAGTCTGGTGTCGCGCGTAACAGATGAAGATATGTCGCGCTTTGCCAATGATTTGAACCGCATGTACGGCTGGAACCCAGGTTCGTGGACCGACTACGACGGACAAGACAACGTGTACAGACTGCTGGCGCGCATAGACTATAACATCTCTGACCGCCATCACCTGATGCTGCGCTACAACTTCACCGACAAGAAGAAGGACTATGCTGCCAGCGGCGGCGGACTGGTGGGCGCACCTGCCAGCGTGTATGCGCAGACCTATTCGGGTTCTATGTACAGTAGGAAAGACAATGTGCACTCGCTCACTGCCGAACTCAATAGCAGTTTGGGGCGCAATATGAACAATGTGCTGCGTGCGGGATTTACCTTCAACAACGCCAACAACCGTGAGAGCGATGCCAACTTCCCCACCATCGAGATACAAAAGGCCGATGAGGGTGGAGTGAACCGCCCCTTCTTGCTTGCCGGATACGACCAGCACGCCTATAAGAACGGAGTGGAAGAGCGTGCATGGAACATTGAAGACAACTTTACCATGCTGCTGGGCAAGCACTTCCTCACTCTGGGCACCTCGTTCGAGTCGGTAAACACCTACAACAGTTACCTGCGCTATGGAGCAGGCTATTATCGCTACAACTCCTATGACGACTTCCTCAGCGGAGCCAAGCCTGCTGCCTTTGCCATGGCATATCCCCTCACTGGCGACGACCGTCCCAAGGCAGAGGTGGGCTATCGCCGTTGGGCCATCTATGCACAGGATGAGTGGAGAGTGAGCCCCCGCCTGCAACTGCTCTATGCACTGCGCATGGATCTGCCCATGTACACCAAGCACAGATATGAGAACCCCTCGGTGGCAGCACTCGACTTCAACGGAGAGAAGCTCAACACCGCCGACTGGCCCAAGACACGTCCCACCTTCTCGCCCCGCTTTGGATTTAACTACGATGTGCTGGGCAATGGTGAGTTGATAGTACGTGGAGGAACGGGAATCTTCACAGGTCGCTTCCCGCTGATTTATCTCTCTAAGATGCAGGAAAACAGCGGTATGCTGCAGAATATGGTGCAGTTTACAGGCAACCATGCCGTGCTGCCCTATCTGGCAGGAGGTGTGCGCACCCCCGAGCAAGTGCTCAGTGAGGTGGTGCCCAATCTGCCCGACAACCTGAAGAGCAACTTCCCCACCCAGCCCGGTGCCAAGAACAATCTTGTGGCCATTGACCGCAACTTCAAGATGCCACAGGTGTGGAAGAGCACCCTGGCAGTGGATTACAAACTGCCCCTGCCCTTTGATGCTGTGCTCACCGTGGAGGGCACCTTTGCCAAGGACTTCAATGCCATCACCGCCTACGATGCCAATATAGACACCGAGAAGATAGAGGCCCAGCACTTTGGTGGAGCCGACAACCGTATCTTCTACCCCGGAGCCACCAACAAGCGCATACACACCAGCAACGGTTTTGCATACGTGATGACCAACACCAACAAGGGCTATACCGCCAGTGTGATGGCACAGCTCAAGGCCAACCCTGTGAAAAACCTTCACCTGATGGCTGCCTATACCTACAGCGCATCGAAGACACTGAACAGTATGCCCAGCAACCAGATAGACGGATGGGACTGCAAGAACCAGGCATCTGTCAACGGATTCAACTATCTGGAGATGCAGAATGCACGCTATATCGCATCGCCCCACCGCCTCATTGCCTCGGCATCCTACAAGGTGAGCTATGCCCGCAACCACGCTTCTACCATGGTGTCGCTCTTCTATGAGGGCAGAAAGCAGGGCTCTTACACCTATACCTATAGTAAGGACATGAACAATGATGGCATCCAGGGCAACGACCTGCTCTATGTGCCCGCC
This sequence comes from uncultured Prevotella sp., assembly GCA_945827565.1. Taxonomy (GTDB): domain Bacteria; phylum Bacteroidota; class Bacteroidia; order Bacteroidales; family Bacteroidaceae; genus Prevotella. Next base: position 7,186 of record CALZNR010000024.1, on the reverse strand, counting down.
AGCAAAGACGAACTGCTGTTCCAGGATATTGTGAAGCAGGGCAATGTGGTGTTTACCGCCGACGAGCAGCGCGAAGCCTTCTGGGCCTTCGTCAATCAAGACGATTATCTCAGCGGCCGCAAGGGTCAATATACCGAGAATTTCGGTGCCTTCAACCCCTGGCTCAACCGTTTCGACCTGAAACTGGTGCAAGAGTTTCAGGTGAAGGTGGGCAAGAACAACAATCGCCTGCAGCTGATGCTTGATATATATAATGTGGGCAATCTGCTCAACAACAAGTGGGGCGTGAGAAAGGTGGCATACGAGGGAGCCGCACAGCCGCTGACCCGTGTAGGTGTGGATGCCAACAACACCCCCATCTACAACATGACCACCTTTACCGACAAGGAGGGTGTGACCAAACTGATAGACCATACCTTCATCCCCTATCTCAACACCAGTTGCTGCTGGCAGATGCAGATAGGCGTGAGGTACATCTTCAACTAAACGTATGAAAAATAGAAGAATTCTTGTTATCATCGTAGCCATCGCAGTGGTCATAACCGCTGCGGTGGCTTTGGTTGTCTCGTACATCCTACAGCCCAGGCTGCATGTGTGCGTGATGTTTTCGTGCCAAGAGAGCCAGTATGCCTATAAGGAGTTTCGCGATGCACTGGAAGACAGGTTGGCAAGTCTCGGCATTGATGCCAAGGTGAGCTACTACTATCTGGACTGTGAAAGGTATGCGCACGACCCCGAAGTGGCACATGCACGCATGCTGTTGGAGTTGGCACAGCACAAGGGTTCTATCGACTACTTGGTCACCGTGGGCGACCAAGCCACTTATTCCACCTCGCACGTGTCGCTGCCCATCGTACAGGATGTGCCATGGATATTTGCCGGTGTGCTCTATCCTGCCGACAAAATCCTTGCAAAATTTCCCAATATCTCGGGCTTTACCAGTACACCCGACGTGGCTGTCAACATACGACTGGCGAAGAAACTCACGGGCGACAATGCCACCTATACGTTGCTCGACCGTACCTATCTGGACCGCTGTACCTATAGAAATATAGACAAGCAGTTGGCCAACAATAAAGATATTGTGAACAACCTGAACTGGCAATACACCCTGTTTGCAATCAACCAGTTCAGTCAGACGCGCCCCTCTATCACTCCCTTCTCGCTGCGCGACATATCGAGCAACACCGCAGGCACCGAAGACAAGGAGTATCAGGGCACCATGAACCTGCTGCTTGCCACCCGCCGCTACAGTGCCATGACCTATATACAGTTCAAGTACGACTCGGCAGCGCGAGCCATCATAGGATTCAACATGAGCAAGCCCATGCTCACCGCCGTGTGGCAAGATTTTGGCAGTCCCGGCAGCAACTTTCTTGGAGGCTACTTTGTTTCGGGAACCACCATGGCACACGATGTGGCAGGGCGTATAGACATGCTGCAACGTGGGAAGATGCCCAAGAAGAACAGGGTGATGCCCTCTAAGAACACCTATCTCATAGACTGGCAGGTGGCTAAGAAATATGGCTACACAGTGCACAACCTGCCCAAGGGATTTCAGGTGGTGAACCTGAGTTGGACCGACCTTTATCCCGGACTTGCCATAGGGCTTGCCGTGGGAGGTATTGTGCTGTTGGTAGGTGTCTTTGTGTATATGGTGTATGCTATTCAGAGAGAGCGCCGACAGAGAAAACTGGCGATGCAGAAGATGCTGCACCAGCAGACACTGTATCAGATGGCGGTGCTCAATACCAACGTGTTTGCGTGGGAGCGCAAAGGCGAACTCATCACCCTGAGCGACACCTTCTGGCAGATGCATCAGGTAACGCCCCATGTCATCAATGTCAACGACTTTATGCGCTTTATCCATCCCGATGACCTGCATCAATACAAGGCAGGTTTGCAGCATACGGGCAAGGGAGAAATCTTTACCAACGAGATTCGTGCCGACTTTGTGGGCAAGGGCGAATACCATTGGTGGCAAATCAGAGGCCAGGGCTTCCTGAACGATAAAGGAGAGTTCAAGCAGTCGTTTGGTATGCTGATGAACGTGGACGAGTTTAAGGAGCGCGAGAGCGAACTGGAAGAGGCAAGGCAGAAGGCAGAGGCAGCCGACCTGAAGGAAGCCTTCCTTGCCAATATGAGTCACGAGATACGCACCCCGCTCAATGCCATTGTGGGCTTCTCGCAGCTGCTGGCAAGCGATATGGAGTTCTCTGACGAGGAGCGCACCACCTTTATAGACACCATCAACCACAACAACGAGTTGCTGCTGAAACTCATTGGAGACATCCTTGACATCTCGCGCATTGAGTCGGGACAGATGGAGTTTGTGGAGAAAATAACCTCGATGGAGAAGATGATGAGAGAAATTTATCAGTCGTTCTCCATCCAAATACCCAAGCATCTGCAGTTCAATTATCAACATCCCGACATCGATATGAACATCAGTATCGACACCACAAGGATACAACAGGTGCTAACCAACTTCCTTACCAATGCCGCCAAGTTCACCCGTGAGGGTTCCATCACTCTGGGTTGGGACTTTGACGAGTATAAGAACGAGGTGTTGATGTATGTGGAGGACACTGGTGTGGGACTTTCGGAAGAAGACTGCAAGCAGGTGTTCAACCGCTTCTACAAGGTAGATGAGTTTAAGCAGGGCACTGGTTTGGGCCTCTCCATCTGCCAAGCCATTGTGAAGCGCATGAAGGGACGCATACTCATCGACTCTCAGTTGGGCAAAGGAAGCCGCTTCACCGTGGTGCTCCAAATGGTGCAGGGGGGGGGTAACTTCTTCCGTGTATAGCGTAGAGTATTCGTCACATATTTAGACTGTCTGTCCCATATTTTTTGCAGACAGGCTGTTTTGCCTTACCTTTGCATTGCCGTTTCAGCAGTGTTGCCTCGTTGTAGCTCCTTGAATACACTATCTTAAAACAACTGAAAAAATGAAAATCAGATTAGAACAACCATCAGACTATCGTGAGGTGGAAAACCTTACCCGCGAAGCATTCTGGAATGTGTATCGCCCCGGATGCACCGAGCACTATGTGCTGCATCGATACAGAACCAATCCCGACTTTATCCCCGAACTCGACTTTGTGATGGAGGAAGACGGTAGGCTCATTGGTCATGTGATGTTCTCAAAGGCTTCCCTTGTCAAGGCAGATGGCATCGTTTTGCCCGCATGGACCTTTGGCCCCATCAGTATTCATCCACAGTACAAGCGCCGTGGCTACGGACTGCAGTTGCTGCAATATGCCTTGGAGCAAGCCAAGGCGATGGGCATAGGCATACTGTGCATGGAAGGCAACATAGACTTCTATCGCCATGCCGGGTTTGTGGTGGCAAGTACGCTGGGCATACACTATCATGCCGAACCAGCCGACAGTGAGGTGCCCTACTTCCTGGCACAGGAACTCACCCCAGGCTATCTGGCAGGGGTAGAGGTGACCTACACACCACCCAAAGGCTATTTTGTGGCAGACGAAAACCCTGAGGAATTTGAAGCCTATGAGGCCACCTTCCCTCAAAAAGAGAAAAAGATGCTGGAGGGACAGTTGCCCCAGTTGTGCCAAAGCTGTGGTATGCCCCTCACGCCCAAGGTTTGCGGCACCAATGCCGATGGAACCACCCATTTTGACTACTGCAAGTATTGCTATAAAGAGGGAGAGTTCAAGCCACCTTTCACCATGGAAGGCATGGCGAAGCACTGTTTGCGTTTCATTGACGAGGTGAATAAGTTTATGCCCAAGCCTCTGACCAAGGAGGAATATGCCGAGATGCTGCACCAGATGCTGCCCACGCTGAAGCGCTGGCGCAACTCAGGGCATTGACTATTCCTTGAACCCAAATGGGTCATTAGCGTTGCATTATTTCCAGATATGGTCTTTATCAAAGGGCTGTCCGCTCCATGCCCTCTTCTGTGTCCATGGCTCATCAGGTGCCGTCCAGAAGGGGTGTGAGGCAGGCAGTCCTAATGGTAGAAACACCGTGGAGGTGATGTAGAGCGAGCCATTGTTGGTGTACCAGTCAGCCACTCCGGGCTGACTGCCGCAGTAGCCGATAACCAGAAAACCTCCCTCGTTGAAGTTGTTATGCCCATCAAACATGCGGTGCATGGTGGCAGTCATGGCACATCGCACCTGTGCAGGATGCAGCTCTTTGGGTAGCCACTCTTTCCATGCCAGCATGGCCAGAGGCTGCAGGGCAGCAAGTCGGTAGGGGATAGACCTGCCGAAGACGGGCAGAGTGCCTTCGGGCGAGATGAAGCGTTCCAGGATGATGCCAAACTTCTGTGCGCGCTTCAGTGCGGTGGCATGGTATTTAGGGTAGTTGATGCCCCATCCCTTTTGGTGGGCATCAATCATGTTTTGCAGCGTTTCCAAGTACATGGCATGAAACACATAGCTGGAGTAATAGTCGAAGGCAAAGGAACCCTGTCCGTCAGAATACCATCCATCGCCCACATACCACTCTTCCACCTTGCGCACCGCCATGCTCACCCTGTAGGCATCGAAAGAGGCACCCACCTTGGCAAGAAAACTCTCTATGGTGCTGGAAAAGAGCAGCCAGTTGGTATAGGGCGGATCCACTCGGCGCAGGCGTGCAAATTCATCAATGTAGCGCTGTTTGGTCACAGGGTCGAGAGGCACCCATAGCGAGTCGTAGCCACGCACAAAGCTTTCGGCAATATAGGCAGCATCTACCAGTGTTTGCCCTTCCTTGCGCCATAGCAGGTAGTCGGCCGATTTGGGATCTACCGCCTGCTGATAGGCACTGCGTGCCCACTGGCGCAGTTGCTGGCGTTGTGTGCTCTCGGGCGTGTTGTCATCGGGCAGGGAGAGCCATGGGGCTATGCCCGCCATCAGTCGTCCGAAACACTCCATGTAGGTCACGTTCTTGTTGCGCCCGTCCCATGTGGGGCTTACCTCCACCTGCATGTTCTTTTTTAGTTCTCCCTTCGCCATATTTTGCAGCACAGGGGCTGCCATGCGATACGCCAGTTGGCTCCAGTATTCTCTTGCCGGAACCTCGCTCTCCTTCTGTTTTTTCTTTGGCGCCTTGGCAGGCATTATCATCACTGCCATCAGCACAGTCAGTACCAGTTGTTTCATCGTCTTTATTTTCTCTTTATTCTTTTAGATGGCTTCTGCTGGTTATCACCTTACAGCACTCACCTTTATTTCCCAGTTTCCGTTTTCTTTTTGCAGGGCAGCAGGGCAGGTTAGGACAATCCTGTACAGTCCGTCTGGCCATCTTAGTTGCAGATGCGAATCCATGAGGGGCAACAGCGGCTCTACGGTGACGTTGAGGCTGGGATGGTGGTGCAGCGTGCAAGAGCCCAGCGAGATGGTGCCCGGGGCGGTGCATTGTGGTTTTACTGCTGCAATCAGCATCCAGCGGGTGGGGGCAGTGAGGGTGTTCAGGGTATAGCGGTCGGTGACGGTCACCTCAGCCTGTGCTTTCCCTTTTCCCTTCTGTTTCTTCTCTGCAATCCTTACCGTGCGCAGCCATTTCTTGATGCCTGCCTCTGCAGGGTAGGTGCCAGCAAGGTCCATGCTGAGGCATCCCGGTGAGTATTTCACATTTTTGGCAGCATAGGTGCGCCCCTCGTGCTGGTCAAATCCGTTCACCTGAGGCAGATTGTGGTATTGCGACTGCATGGTCCATATGGTGTAGCGCTGCTTGCTGAAGGTGGTGGCTGTATAGAGACCCACGCCCGCATCCACCAGAACGGGTTTGCCGTGGTCATAGACAATGAAGCTGCCCACATCGTTGTGGTTGTGGCTCTCGTTGTTGTGCCCACCCTTGGCAGCCACAAACAACTCTCCGCGCCGCGCCGTCATCACCTGCAGTTGTGGCAGCCACACGTCGGGTAGCAGCGGTTCGCGGGGAGTGATGGAAAACAGGTCGGTACACTGCAGGGCGAAAAACAGTTCGCGCCCCAATGTGGCAAAGTTGCCAGTCCTCATATAGGTATATGCCACCTGTTGCTGCCATTTGTTGTCTGCTGCGATATAGGCGGCAAAGCCTCTGAGCGTGTCGTCTGCAAAATACTGTGACATGGGCAGCACCACACTTACGTGCTGCGGCATACGGTTCTTGTGTGCATCGGCAAAGTTCACGCAATAGCCGTTGGAGATATACGAGTGGTAGGCGTAGGCCATCATGGCACGTATCTTGGGGTTGTCGGCGTGGTTGATATGCCCATTGGTGGCAAGCGAGAGCAGTCGCAGGCAGTCGAAGAGCGAGGCGGCAGCACGGTCCCAGTAGTCGGGGCCCTCGTCGCATCCTCCATCGGCAGGATAGGCATCCACGAAGGCTTGCATCGAGGTCATTATCTGCTTCACCGCCTGCAGCTGTCTGTCGCGGTTGTTCTCAAACAGCAGCACACAGGTGAGCCAGTTGCTGCATATCCATGGGTTCCAGTTCATACCCGCCGTTTTCCACCAGTAGCGATGTTTCAGGGCAGGTTGCAGGATGCGTCGTTGCAGTTCGCGCTCCACTCGCAGAGCTATCTCGGGCGAGATGCTGTCTAATTGCGGGCGCAGCATGTAGGTGGTCCATGCCACCAATGAGGCAGTCTCGGCATTGAACAGATCCACCGTTTGGTCGCCTGCCATGGGCACATTGTGCTTATAGTGGGCAGGTATGCCCCACCATGTCTCTTCCATCAGGTTCCATAAACCGTCTGCCACATCCGTCATCAGCGGTCCTCCGCCCTGCATAACCGCTCCCATCACCAGTGTAGCCAGTCGGCGGCGCTTGTCGAACGAAGCGTTCTCAAAGGGAGTTCGTGCCCCCGTGCGCTTATAGTCGGCAAAAAGTGAAGGCGAGAGCGAAGGCCATGACTGTCCCTTGTATTGCTCGGCAGCCTTGATATACTGTAGGCGAATGTTCTGTGGCACCACCTGTTGCCATGCCTGTTGCGAGGCGGTGGGCACGGGATGAAACTGTGCAGGCATCACCAACCACTGTTGCAGCAGGGCGGTGTCTGCCACGATAGACTTTTCTGCCCTTGTCACTGGGGCACAGAACAGGGCGAAAGCGCAGCCCATAGACCTGAAAAGGCAGGCATATCTGGCGAGTGTGTTCATAGTGTAAAGTGAATGATTGTTAGGTAAGCCATTGCAAATGCTGTCTCTTATACACATCTCCGAGCCCACGAGACAGGCAGAAA
>CALZNR010000023.1 GCA_945827565.1 uncultured Prevotella sp. | reverse complement strand
ATTTCTGCCTGTCTCGTGGGCTCGGAGATGTGTATAAGAGACAGGTACAACAACATGGATTGTATTTCAGAGGTGCTCTTACCTAAGAACTGCCCGTTGACACATTGTATCCATGCGCCCCTAAATTCTCTCTTATTCTGCGCGTGGATGCCTATAGCCAAACAAAGCATGCACGCCATCATCTTGACGATCCGAGACCAATTCATATTTACATTCTTTTACACTACGGAAGGATTGCAGGGCACAAAGTTAACTAAAATTCCTAAGAAATCCCACATGTCAGTGAGTATATCCTACAGTGAGCACACTAATTCTGACATCTGTCACCTTTTGTAAAGCGTTTGCCACTGCCATGAGTGTGGCGCCTGTGGTGGTTACATCATCCACAAGAAGTATGTGTGAATGGGATAATGGCGCTGTGTACCTTCCTTTGAAAGCACACTCCACATTGCACATCCTGTCAATGCGGCTCAATTGCGTTTGACTTTCACTAAACTCCACCCTTTCCACTATATGACTGGCAACAGGTATCGGCACCACCTTTTGTATGCCTTTGACTATACTTTCAGCCTGATTATAGCCTCTTTGTTTCCTTCTTTTCTTCGTGATAGGTACAGGCACCATGAGGTCAATATCTTCAAAGAAGCCACTTGCCTTCATCTCCTGCGCCAGCAGTTCCCCGATATAGACTCCCAATGCAGGTTGATGGTAATATTTCAGTGCTTTGATGATGTGGCTGTACTCCGATCCCGGTTCATAATAGAACCATGCCACTGCCTTTTCCATTCGTCTCACCAAGCCCCAAAAGTTTTTTGCCATCACATTCTCGTACGGATTGAACTGAAAACCTGTGACTGGCATGTGTTTGAGACAGGCAGTACACAGGTAGTCCTCCGTGCAGGTGAGCCGCCTGCCACATGCCACACATTGTCGAGGTGCGATGATGTCCAGGCACGCTCTGAAGGAACAAGCCCATTTACTCTTCAGCCTCATACCCTATTTCCTTCACACATTCGCGAATCAGTTCATAGTCAAAACCTCTTCCCATAGCAAACTGCACCAACTTTTTGCTTCGTTCGTATGCGTTGGCTGCTTTCACACTCTTTGCCTTGGAAAGCAATAAGGGTCGCAACACCTCCATATAGGTTTCATCATCTATCTCTCCCAGCACCAAGCCTATCACCTCGGGAGAGATGCGTTTCAACCTCAGAGCCTGTTCCACCTTCCGGCGCCCCCATCTGTTATATTTCACTTTCTCTGCCACAAAGCACCGTGCATAGCGTTCATCATCCACATAGCGCTCTTTCACCAGTTGAGTGATGATGTGCTCCTGAACCTGCTCATCCATTCCACTGCGCATCATCTTTTCACGCATTTCAAAGGTGCAATGTTCTGACCGGGAGCACAATGCTGCCAATTCTGACAGCATCTCCTTTTCTGACTTTATCTTAACTCGCTTTTGATGATTTTCCATAAGGGTGAGACACTTTAGAACCCAGTCCTACACTCTCCGACAATAAAAAACCACAAGCATTCTCTCGCCTTTCGAGAGCCTGCCTGTGGTTATATCCTCTATTTGTCAGACACAATTATTTCTTTCCGAAATAGCGGTCATACAGTCCAATGAAGCCTGCGCAGTGACGAGCTTCGTCCTTTGCCATTTCATGTACGGTGTCGTGAGTGGCATCCATACCAGCCATCTTGGCATTCTTTGCAATACGGAACTTGTCCTCGCATGCACCTCTTTCTGCTGCGATACGTGCCTCCAGGTTGCTCTTGGTATCTTTCAGCACATCACCAAGGAGTTCTGCAAACTTAGAAGCGTGCTCAGCCTCCTCAAAAGCATAACGCTTGTAAGCCTCAGCAATTTCTGGATAACCCTCTCTGTCAGCCTGACGGCTCATTGCCAAATACATACCTACTTCGCAGCATTCACCGTTGAAGTGGGTCTCCAAGTCTTTGATCATCTCTTCATTGGCACCCTCCTCACGAGCTGCACCTAACTTATGAACAGTAGCGAAGTCTGCACTTGCCTCGTCCATTTCCTTGAACTTGGAAGCAGGAGCTTTACACAACGGACACTGCTCGGGAGCTGTTTCACCTTCATACACGTATCCGCACACACTACAAACGAATTTCTTTTTCATAATTTCAATATTTTAAGTTTACATGAATTCCCTAAAAATGGGTATTGCAAAAGTAAGAAAAAAAAATAATTCTGCAAGAATTTCATGCCGTTTTTTCACACAATTATTCTTATTTGTCATGTCTTCACACAATTATCATCTCTCTGAAATGCCTTTGCAACACACAGCTCATACCTTTGCGAAAACATAGCACAAGGGGCTCACTGCTCCTTATGAAAATCATTAGAGTATTTATCTCATGGGAAACAAAGAAAAGAAAGCCCACTATTATGTGGAAAGAGATTTGAGTTGGATGTTTTTCAATCGCCGTATATTGCAAGAGGCAGCCAAACCCAGTGTACCGTTGTTGGAACGACTCTCCTATTTAGGTATCTATTCCAACAATCTCGACGAGTTCTTTCGTGTCAGAGTGGCTTCACTCAACCGAATGGCCGACAGCATCATTGACGGACTGTACAAGGCAGAGCATCACATTCGCTGACACTATTTCCACCTTGCACCTTCACGCAGTCTCCACTTTACCTTCTTGCCCTTTGGAACGGTGGGTTTTTCCCACTCTCCGGCAAAGACCTGTATGGTGGCTTTCTCTCCAGATGCCACGGCATCCACAGCCTCTTGAGGTGTGAAAAAATCTCCTATACCATTTGAAGCCACGCTGTAATCCACCTTTACAGCGTGCTTTTTTAATTCCGGTATCTGCCTGCACACATCGTCTGCCAGCAGTCGTGCCACCACATGGGCACCATACACATTGTAGTGTGTATTGTCTTGTCGCCCTTTAGGCACTGAAGGCTCTTCTCCTGGCAGGAACCACATGTGCAGTTTTTTCGACTTTTCTCTGCCCAGTCCCTGTTCCAGATTGTGTGTAATGGTGTTTGCATCTACAAAAACCACCTGCTGCTCTGCTGCCACATTCTTGGGTGCCCACCTGTAATCACCATGTGTGTCATATAGGGTGTCGCCCTCTTGCTTCAGGTCTTTTGCTGGTGGTCCCACTGTCTTTCTCAACGCCTCATCATCATCGTTCTTTGGTGGTTTGACAAAGAAATTGCGTCTCACCACAGCATTGAACAGCACAGGTATTCCCCCCTTTGCTCTGGTTTCCAATACAAATTTGCGCAGATTGGCATCAAATGTTGTTCCCGGATCGGTATGGCGGTCAGCCTTGGGCTTCTCATCGTTATGACCAAACTGAATGAACACATAGTCACCGGGCTGTATTTTATCCACCACGGTCTGCCACCTTCCCTCATCAATAAAACTTTTAGACGAGCGGCCATTCACGGCATGATTGTCTATTCTTACAAAGTCATCAAAATAGCACTGCAATGCCATTCCCCATCCACGTTCCTTGGCACCACCCTTCAAACTCTTGTTTGCCATGGTAGAGTCGCCAATCATAAACACAGTGAAGCCCTCGTTTTTCTTGAACGACGAGAGGAAAACTACTATTGCAACTGCCATCAACAATTGCCCAAAACGTACTGCTCGCATATTTTTCAAAGTATTGTGGGGGATGCGCACATCCCCCCAAGGTTAGTTTTTTAAAAGTCTTTGTTAGGATTGCTGCACAATGCTGAGCATCTGTGCTGCATCAACGGTGAACTGCTCTCCCGAAGTCATGTTCTTGAGCGTAACCTTACCCTCGTTCATTTCATTCTCTCCTGCCAAAGCCACAAAGGCAATACCCTTGGCATTGGCATACGACATCTGCTTTTTCATCTTCGCCGCATCGGGATATATCTCTGTGCGTATGCCCGCCTGTCGTGCCTTTGCCACCAAGGGCAGGCAGTAGGCAGTCTCTTTCTCACCAAAGTTGATGAAAAGCAGTTGTGTTCCAGCCACCGCATTCTTGGGATAGAGGTCCAATGCATCCAGCACATCATATATTCTGTCTGCACCAAATGAGATTCCCACGCCACTCAGTCCGGGCAGTCCGAAAATACCTGTCAGGTTATCATACCTGCCACCGCCTGTGATGCTTCCCATAGGCGTGTCGAGTGCCTTCACCTCGAAGATGGCACCAGTGTAATAGTTCAGTCCACGGGCAAGTGTCAAATCGAGTTGCATCTCGTTGTGTAGTTCCATCTGCTCCAAAGTGGAAAGTATGTATCGTGTTTCCTCCACTCCTTTCAGTCCCGTTTCGCTCTGAGCCAGAACCTGGGCAATAGTTTCAAGTTTCTGTTCATTGCTTCCTGTCAGCGTAATGATAGGCTGCAACAGGTCGATGGCACTGTCGCTGATGCCCACGGCACGCAGTTCTTCATTGACCTTGTCTATACCAATCTTTTCCAGTTTGTCTATGGCCACGGTGATATCCACAATCTTGTCTGCGGCACCTATTACTTCGGCAATGCCAGAAAGAATTTTTCGGTTGTTGATCTTTATCTGCACCCTGATGCCAAAGCGTGTGAACACGGTGTCAACTATCTGCATCAACTCCACCTCGTTGAGCAGGGAGTCGCTGCCCACCACATCGGCATCACACTGATAGAACTCTCTGTATCTGCCTCGCTGTGGACGGTCGGCGCGCCACACCGGCTGTATCTGATACCGTTTGAAGGGCAACTGCAACTCATCGCGATGCATCACCACATAGCGTGCAAAGGGCACTGTAAGGTCGTAGCGCAGCCCCTTTTCGCATAAGCGTGCAGCGAGCCTGTTGGTGTTTCGTTCCAACAGTTCTTCATCAGACAGTTTGTTCAGATAGTCGCCACTGTTCAGCACTTTGAACAGCAGTTTGTCTCCTTCTTCTCCATACTTCCCCATCAATGTCTGCAGCGTTTCCATGGCAGGTGTTTCAATCTGCTGGAAGCCATAAAGGGCATAGACGGAGCGGATAGTGTCAAAGATATAGTTGCGTTTAGCCATCTCCTCAGGCGAGAAGTCTCTGGTGCCCTTGGGTATATTCGGTTTTTGTGCCATATTGTTATCTCACAATGGTTTGCTCTCTGTCTGGTCCGATAGAGATGATGCTGATAGGTGTTTCCAGTTCTTTTTCCAAGAAGGCGATATAATCCTTGAACTCCTTGGGGAACTGGCTCTCCGAGGTAAACTTGGTCATATCTGTTTGCCATCCTGGCATTTCCACATACACAGGCTCTATGCCCTGCTCTATGTTATAGGGGAAATCCTGTATTTCCTTGCCATTCTGCTTATAAGCCACACACGCCTTGATGGTTTTGAAACCGTCAAGCACGTCGCTCTTCATCATAATGAGCTGTGTCACGCCATTCACCATGATGGCATACTTCAATGCCACAAGGTCTATCCATCCGCAGCGGCGCTCACGACCGGTCACGGCTCCAAACTCGTGCCCCAACTGGCGTATGGTGCTTCCTGTTTCGTCGAAGAGTTCTGTGGGGAAAGGTCCTGCACCCACACGGGTACAATAGGCTTTCATAATGCCATATACCTCACCAATCTTGTTGGGACCGATGCCCAAACCTGTGCAAGCTCCCGCACAAATGGTATTGGAGGAAGTGACAAAAGGATAAGAACCGAAATCCACATCGAGCATAGTGCCCTGTGCGCCTTCGCAAAGCACGCTTTTGCCGCTCTTCAGTATCTTGTTTATCTCATGTTCTGAATCCACGATGGGGAACTGGCGCAGGTATTCTATACCTTCCATCCACTTCTTCTCCACCTCGTCGATGTCGTACTCAAAATTCATGGATTTGAGAATCTCTTCATGGCGATGCTTGCATGCCTGATACTTCTCCTCGAAGTTCTCGAAGATGTCGCCCACTCTCAGTCCTGTTCTCGACACCTTGTCGGTATAGGTAGGACCGATACCCTTACCTGTGGTTCCTACCTTGCTTTTGCCTTTGGCAGCCTCGTAGGCAGCATCCAGCACACGGTGGGTGGGCATTATCAGATGTGCTTTTTTGGATATGTGCAGGCGCTGTTTCAGCTCATGTCCGCTTGCTTCCAATGCCTTTGCTTCGTCCATAAACAGGTCGGGAGCCAGCACCACACCATTGCCAATGATATTCACCTTGCCTCCCTGGAAGATACCAGAAGGTACACTGCGGAGCACATACTTCTGTCCCTCAAATTCGAGTGTATGTCCGGCATTGGGTCCACCTTGGAAACGTGCCACCACATCATACTTTGGTGTCAGCACATCCACTACCTTGCCTTTTCCTTCATCGCCCCACTGCAAACCCAGCAGAACATCTACTTTTCCATTGTTAGCCATTGTAAATCTATTGTTTATATTGTTTTTCTTATTGATTCTGTGTTGCGTACCGAGTGCTTCAGTCTTGGGTTTTACGCCTGGTCTGTCGTGCCTGACAAGCGCTGCATATCCCATAAATCTGCAATGTAAAACTCTCTTTTCTGAATCTGTTTATTCTAATATCTTCAAAGAAGGTCGTCATTTCTGACATATTGAGGTCTTTCACCTTTCCACACACGGTACAAATTTGCTGGCAGCATCCTTTTTTCTTCTGCACTGCGGCATACCTTGCATACCCCTGTACATGGTGCTTCACCAGCAACCCCAACGCCACCAGCAGTTTCACCGTGCTGTATAGGGTGGCACGACTCACCACAAGTCCGCCCTGCACTTCAAGCTGCCTGCTCAGTTCTTCCATGGAAAAGAGGCCCTGCGTGCGATAGGCTGCTTCGAGGATAGCGTATCGCTCTGGTGTTTTTCTATGATTTCCCTCTTGCAGGTATCTTGTCAGGATGCCGCGGGCTGTTTCTCTGTCTTTTTCAGTCATAGAGAGCCTGTGATGGTTTATGCGCCACAAAAATACAAAGAAAATATCTATTTACGCACAAATCATTTCAAAAAATATCGACACCAACAGCCCTCATGGCACTCTTTGCCACTCTTTCATATACCAGTCCTAAATCAGCAAACCTCAACACGGCTGCCATAGCAGCCTTCTTTACCGCCACCGACTCACCGTTAAGTGCCACCTGTGCCTGGTCTATAAACTCATGGATGCCCCGCTCGTTGGGTTCCCTGCCATCGGCAAAGAGGCGCGCCAACACATGGAAGCCGCAAATCTGGTAAAGGGTTTTGTCTGATGCTATCCAGCAGTATGCCTTATCTGCTGCAAATGACTGATGACGATATAGATTGAAGGCGGCCATCTCTGCCACTTCCTGCGATGTGGTTTGTTCCATCCAGATGTCCACCACCTCGGGCAGCATTTCCTGCGGAGGCATTACCATAGTGGCAAGCAACTTACATTCACGCACATTTTCTTTCCACAGGGCTATGGCCAGATGGTAATCCTGCCCTATCTCCTTGGCTTTCTCTTTCAGCATGGGCAGCGACGCCCCCCAGTTCACGTGATACTGCACACCTTTTTCGCGCATGGACTGTGCTGCCACGCCGTTCATCATAAGGCGGAACGATTGCTTGATTTCCTTCAGGCGTCTCTCCGTTGTCTCTTTATCTTGATTTTCCATCATTTTCAAATCAGCGTACCATACTCAGCACTGTAGCGCAGCATCTGGTGGGCATACGTTTCCGTGTAGTCCACCTTCACATCCACTATCTCTCCATGGCTATCTCTCTGCGGCAACAGCACAGGGTTGATAAACCCCTTGTAGGGTGCAATGTTCAGCTTTTTATATCTGTCGAGCACCTCTCTATGCAACTCTGCATCCACCTTTACGCCATAGGTTTCCACCATTTGGCGGGCTGCCTCAAAGTCACCCTCACTCTTGATGCGCTGCACCTCTGCCAGCAACTTGGCAAAGAGGTCTCGCAACTGCTGATAATCGTTGATGTGCACGTATGTCTTGCCGTCTTTTTTCACCCACTCCACTGCGCCCTGACCGTGTGCCATGCACCAGCGTGCTATCAGGGCACGGTTTCTCATGTGTGCCTCCTCTATCTCATTACCAGGAGCTATTCTCACCAATTGGGTCATCAGTCCGTTGAGCATGTAAGTATAATAATGTGCTTTCCATGCCTCTCTGTCGGGCAGCAGTCCCAGTTCCAGCAATTTCTCGTCGGCCATGTAGTAGAGACCGAAGAGGTCGGCACGCGCCTCCTCTATTGTATTGCCATAGGCTTTCAGGGCATCGGGATCCACTCCGTCGAGCAACTGTCCGCTTCCATGCCCCAGGCACTCATGCAGGTCGGTATGCAGGTCATCACACACATCTGCATAGCGTTCTATCAACTTCACCGTATCAGTATCTACAACAAACTCCTCCTTCATGCCGCTACCCTTAGCAGCCCTGTTGTATGCTTCTGTAAGATTGCCTATGGTTACGCTTTTACTTCCATGCTCTGCCCTGATCCAGTCGGCATTGGGTAGGTTGATGCCAATGGCTGTAGAGGGGTATTCATCGCCCCCGAGCATGGCAGCACATATCACATTGGCAGTGATTCCCTTCACCTTCTTCTTGCGGAAGGCGGGATTGACGGGCGAATGGTCTTCAAACCACTGTGCATTGTCGCTGATGGTTTTTGTGCGCTTGGTAGCCTCCTCATGCTTGTATTCCACAATGCCCTCCCACGAGGCTTTGAGCCCCAGCGGGTCGCCATACACTTCTATGAATCCGTTTACAAAATCTATCTTTCCCTCGGTGGCACTCACCCACTCTATGCAATAGTCATCAAAGTCTGTAAGCTCTCCCGTTTTGTAATATCTGATAAGTTTTTCCAGTACACGGTGCTGTGCATCGTTCTCGCACACATCCAGTGCCTTGGACAGCCAATACACAATGCGACTGATGGCCTTTCCGTAGAGGCCACCCTCCTTCCACACCAGTTCGTGCAAGCCATTTTCATCCTTTACCAAGCGCGAGTTCAAGCCAAACGAGGGCGCATGTTTACCCGCTACACCTTTCTTTGCTGCGTAGTAGCTCTCCACCTCCTGTTGGCTCACACCATCGTAGTAGTTGCAGGCAGATGTCTGCACCAGGTCTTCACCCTGTGCCTTGTTCACCCTTTTGGGCATATATTCAGGAAGGAAGATGGCAGGATACAATTCATCAAACAGTTCCTCCACCGTTTGATGTTCTGCCAACGGCAATCGCTGGGGCTCCACCTGCTGCATGGCACTTTTAAAATACTCCGGAGCAAAAGCTGGAATAAATTTTTCACAACCGTAATGATGGTAGATACCGTTGGAAAACCATACTCTTTTCAGATACAGTTCCAAAGCCTTAAATCCTTCGGTCTGGCGGTCGATGGAACTGTCGGTATAAATCGCCTCCAACGTTTTGCGTATCTTCAGATTGTGCTTGCCAAACTGGTCAAATGTAATGTCTCTTCCACTCAGGGTGGCTTCCGACAGATAGTATATCAGTTTTTTCTGTTCGAGCGTTAATGCCTCAAATCCGTTCAAGCGATAACGCAGCATCTGTATGTCTGCAAAGCGCTCGTCGGAATAGTAGAATAGTTCTTTGTTCATTGTTTTGTTTAATTCGCAGCAACCGCCTTAGCCAAGGCCTGATTCTTGTATGCACGTGGTGTTATTTCTTTCATTCTGTAAAAAGCCGCATAGAACGACTGTCTGTTGGCAAAGCCCACCATCTCGCTCACCTCATCCATGGTCAAATCTCTGAACTGCTTGTTGGCAAGTACCTTTACGGCATCCTCTATACGATATTTATTCACAAAGTTAGAATAGTTCATGCCAAACTTCACATTCACCACCGCTGAAATGTAACGGGTATTGGTGTTAATCTCACTTGCCAGTTTTTTTGCCGTGTACGAGGGGTCGCGGTACTTTTTGTTTGTCACCAGCACCTTGTATATCTTCTCCTTCAAGTCGTCCGCCAATTCAGGCCTTATCATGGAGCGATATGCGGCATCTTTCACCTTTGCTTCTTTGATATTATATTTTGCCATAACCTATTGAATTTTTCTGTATGCAAAATTACGCATTTTTATTTCAATGAGCTTCACATCTATCAAATCTTTTTCAAAAAAATAACAAACGATTTCACTTCTTTGGTACACACCTCCCATACTGACTGCCACTCTTTACCTCCTTTAGCAGAAAAGTAAATGAACTGCCCCCCATTTTAGGAAACAGCAGAGACAACCCAACAACTATTTTTCCTGCCTTTTTGGGGGGGTATAGAAAAGCTGTCTCTTATACACATCTGACGCTGCCGACGATATGCAGTGTGT
>CALZNR010000022.1 GCA_945827565.1 uncultured Prevotella sp. | reverse complement strand
TACACACTGCATATCGTCGGCAGCGTCAGATGTGTATAAGAGACAGGATATTGTGTTATTGGAATGATTCTCTTATCTGTTTCCAAAGGCAAATGTAGGGTTTTTATTGGTAACCGCAAAAAAAATAACGGCCAAACGATAGGAAATTCCGGCACAAGGGGGCATTCAGCACCAAACGGTTTGCAGTGGATGTGAATCGCATGTTGTAGTAATAGATGTGGAATTTTTCTGCAAATACACATTTCAGCAGGCACAATTTCACCTTTCAACCCTTTATTTTCCATTTCTCCTCCCTTTTCAGTCAAATAATCCACCGCACATACTGGCAAATTGACTACCTTTGCCCAAAATTCAAACCTAATGAAATACAAGTGCATTTTCTTACTGTTTGCCCTGCTAAGCTGTTCGGTGCTGATGGCGCAGAACGGCTATGACACCATCAAAACATGGAACTTCAAGGCTCTGAGCGTGGAGTCGGTAACCAATCTTGAGGCCGACACAGAGCACTGGGAATGGAACACGAAAGGGCGATATATGAGCAAGTTTGACACAGACGGCTCGCCCCTGAAAGCCAACGGAAGCATCATTGCCGAATACGAAGGCATCAGCATCGGCAAAGGAGTGAGCGCAGGCAACCTGCTGTTGTGGAAGAAGGAATCGAGCAACAACGGGATGCAGCTGCAGAACTCGGCGGAAGTGAAAATCAGAACACAGAAGAAGGGACATGTGGTGGAGGTGAAGATCAAGTCATCTTCCAAAAATTCGGCCGGCATCATGGCCATCAGCAACATGACGGGCTTGGTGGGCAAAGACACTTATACCACCTCTTCGTACAAAACATACGAGTTTACGGTGAAAGAGGACGGGGAGGTGGGCTTCACCCCCACGGCAGGAGTAATCATACAATCCGTCACGGTGCTGTCGCCCGGCGAGGGAGAACCCGTGGCCAAGCCAGAGATTGCAATAGACGGAACTTCGTTCACTGTGAACTGCTCCACGGAGGGTGCCTATATATATTATTGTATAGTGGACCACGCCAACGCCTGGGATTATGCCATCCCCTACCAGGGTAAGGTGAGCCCGGGACGCTCGTGCCGCATCAGGGCGTATGCAGTGAAAGAGGGAATGATGCGCTCTGAAGTGGCAGAAGCCTACATAGAGGTACCGCTACACTTGCCTTATGCGGGCAGACCCTTTGTGCTCGACCCGGAAAAACTGTCGCGCGGAGCCATCGCAACCAAGACAAGTACGGGCTATTTGGTGAACTGGCGCTGGCTCATCAACGACCCCGAAGACATCGCCTTCAACGTGTATCGCAACGGAACGAAACTTAACAACAGTCCTATCAGCAACAAAACCAACCTGCTGGACAAGGCGGGGAAAGACACCGACGAATACGTGGTGGAGGCCATTAGCAACGGTATGGTGATGGAAACGGCCAGCGCCCTGATGCTGAAGAAAGGCTATTTGGACATTCCCATCAACCGTCCGGAGAGCGGAGAAACACCATCGGGAAAGTATGAATACGTGCCAGGCGACTGCATGGTGGCCGACGTGGACGGCGACAATGAATACGAAATCATTATGAAATGGGACCCCTGCAACTACGGTGAGGAGAAGAACTCATCGCCCACAGGTGCCGGTCAGAAAGACAACTCGCAGGTGAGCTATACCGGTCCGGTGCTCATCGACGGCTACAGGATGGACGGTACCCATCTGTGGCGCATCGATTTGGGGAAGAACATCCGCGCAGGTGCCCACTATACCCAGCTGATGGTGTATGACTTGGATGGCGACGGGAAGGCCGAATTGGCGTGCAAGACGGCACCGGGCACCATCGACGGCAAGGGAAACTACGTGCTGTTGGGCGACGACAAGGCCGATGCCGACTATCGATCTGCGGCGGCATCAAGTCTGGGAACCATCACCACCGGTCCGGAATACCTCACAGTGTTCAGCGGTCTGACGGGCGAGGCATTGGCCACCACACACTATCAGCCTGCACACAACATCATCAGCAACACTGAATGGGGCGACTCCTATGGCAACCGCTCCGAACGCTATCTGGCCGCCGTGGCATACCTTGACGGCGAACATGCCTCGTTAGTGATGTGCCGCGGCTACTATACCGCAGCCTTTCTGTGGGCAGTGGATTTTGACGGAAAGGAATTGAAGACCAAATGGCTGCACAGCAGTACATGCGGAGGCATCGGGGCCTACGCCGAAGGGGCACACACCGTGCAGGTGGCTGACGTGGATGGCGACCTGCGCGACGAGATTATCTACGGTTCATGTGCCATCGATGACGACGGTTCGCTGATATATCGCACGGGACTGGGGCACGGAGATGCCATGCACGTAGGCGACTTGATGCCCGACAGACCTGGATTGGAGGTGATGATGGTGCACGAAGAAACCACGGCAAAATATGGAATAGAGATGCACGACGCACTGACTGGCGAGCACATCAGCGGCGAATATACGGGCAGCGACGTGGGACGCGGAGTGTGTGCCGACGTGGACGAGAACTACCGGGGTTGCGAATACTGGGGATATGGTTCCAATTTCTACACTGCAGAGGGCGAGATTGTGGGCAGCAAACGCCCGTCTGCCAACTTCCGCACCTACTGGGACGGCGACCTGCAGGAGGAGATTACCGAGACAGGCATCATATATAAGTGGAAAGGAGTGACGAAAGGACAGTCGGCCATCGTTGACATGCCTTCGGTGTATGGCATCGGCACCAACCTCATCAAATACACTCCCAACCTTCAGGCCGACATCTTTGGCGACTGGAGAGAGGAGCAGATCTACTACGACAAGGCCACTCGCTCGCACCTTTACATCTTCTCCACACCCTACACCTCTGATTACAAGGTGCCATGCCTCATGCACGACCACCACTATCGCATGGCAACGGTGTGGCAGACCGCGGCATACAACCAGCCGCCACACCTCAGTTTCTACCTTCCCGACTATGTGACTGGCACCACAGGCATCAGCCATGTGGACACCGACAGGCTGCATCCGCACAACGATAACCGCATGTTCAACCTCTCGGGACAGCGCGTCAGCCACGCCTACAAGGGCATCGTCATCAAAAACGGCAAATTATTGACAAGATAACTAAAACTACTGACGGCGCCTTGGGAGTGCATTCTACACTTCCAAGGCGCTTTTTCATGTGCCAACACCTGCAAATGTAGATTGAACTTCACTAATTTGAAAAAGACAATCGTATCTACTCATTTTTTACTACCTTTGCAGAACGTCGGCTGAAGCTGGCGCTATGCTGACGCAGTAATCAGAGTTCCATCATGGCTAACACACAACAACAGAACAAGAACCAACGAGAATACCGATTCAAGGAACCGTCACAATGGCACGTGGTGATGCACAACGACGACGTGACCACCATGGATTTTGTGGTGATGGTGCTGGAACGGGTGTTCAAAAAAACAAAAGCCGATGCCGAGCGCATCATGCTTAAAATACACAACGAGGGCGAAGCCGTGGTGGGCACCTATTATAAAGACATCGCCGTGAGCAAGGCCAAATACACAATGGCACTGGCAAAGCAAAACGGATTTCCACTGAAACTTTCTATAGAAGAGGCATAATGGCACACGAGATATTTAATTTTGACCACTGCACACTGAAGGTAAAACAGGTGATAGAGGAGGGTTTTGACCTGGCACACGATATGCGCTTAGAGTTCGTCACGCCCGAAGTGATGCTCTATTGCATCTGCAACCAAAAGGAGTTCAAGGAACTGGCTACCCATCTTCAGACCGACCTGAATGGACTGAAAGAGGACTTGAAGAACTACAACGAAGCGCAAGACAGAGTGCCAGAGGGGGAAGAATATCTCGGCATGGCCTCGGATGCCCTCGTCTATCTGTTGGTGAGCACACGGATAGTCACCCTTGAGGGCGACCACTACGTGCTGCCGCAAGAGACATTGCTGAACGAGAAGATGACAGGCATGAAGTCGCTGTTCAAAGCTTTCTACCTGCTGAAAGACAGCTATGCCATGTATCTGCTGCAGAAATACATCAGTAAGAACGACACTTGGACCGACATGGCCTTTGAACTCTATGCGAAAGACTACAGCAACTGTGCCAACCAGATGAGGAAAAAGAGGGGACTGGGCGACATTACCCCCAACGAACTGCTGCAATCCATCAGCGACAAGGCTGAAGAAATACTGGACATGCTGGAAGAAGAGCCCTGGGAGAAGATGGTGACAAACATCAGTGCCACCTACAAACAGAAGAGCCGACTGATTGGCAGGGAGCAGGAACTGCGCAGGGCCATCCGCGTGCTGTGCCGCAAAGACAAGAACAATCCGCTGTTTGTGGGAGAGCCCGGAGTGGGAAAGACGGCCATCATCTACGGACTGGCAGGATGGATAGACGAGAACAAGGTGCCCAAACGACTGCAGGGCTGCACCATCTATGCCCTCGATACGGTGTCGATGATTGCAGGAACCAACTATCACGGCGAACTGGAGCAACGCATCAAGAGCGTGCTCGACGGCATCAGGAAGCTGGAAAGGGGCATCCTGTATATAGATGATCTACATGCCTTCGTGTCGGAAGACAACAACAAGGGGTCGATGAACATCGCCGACATCATCAAGCCCTACTTGGAAAGCGGAGAAGTGAGGTTTATCGGTACCACCACCTATCAGGAATACCAGAAGCGCATCGCATCCAACAAAACACTGAAACGATGCTTCAGGCAGATAGACGTGAAGGAGCCGGATGTGGAAGAGAGCATCCACATACTGCAAGGACTGCTGCCCGACTATGAGAAACATCACGGGGTGAGATACAGCAACGAGGCGGTGAGATATGCCGTGGAGCAAAGTCACAAGCTGATTCACGACCGCTATCTGCCCGACAAGGCCATCGACATCATCGACGAGGCCGGAGCCTATCTGCAGCAGAACCCTTTGCTGAACAAACAGGGCAAGCCCAAACAGGCACGCTTCCAGAAGGTGGACGTGGATATCGTGAAGAACATACTAACCGAGGTGTGCCGCATTGATGCCAAGGCGCTCACCACAAGCGACAACGCACTGCTCAAAGACTTGGAACAACGGATCAACGGCGAAATCTTTGGACAGGAAGAGGCCGTGAGACAGGTGGTGAGGGCCGTGATGATGGCCAAGGCCGGACTGAACGAGCCGGGCAAGCCTATGGCTTCGCTGCTGTTTGTGGGTCCCACCGGAGTGGGAAAGACGGAGGTGTGCAGGGTGCTGGCACAGCAATTGGGCATTGCACTGGTGCGCTTCGACATGAGCGAATACACCGAAAAGCACACTGTGTCGAAGCTCATCGGCTCGCCTGCCGGCTATGTGGGCTACGAAGAGGGCGGACTGCTGACCGATGCAGTGAGGAAAAGTCCCAACTGTGTGCTGCTGCTCGACGAGATAGAGAAGGCACATGCCGACATATACAACATCCTGCTGCAGGTGATGGACTATGCTAAACTGACGGACAACAAGGGAAACAAGACCGACTTCAGCAACGTGGTGGTGATTATGACCAGCAATGCCGGAGCACAGTATGCCACCCAGGCCGGCATCGGCTTCGGCGGCGGACAGAGCAAGGGCGAGGCGATGATGGGTTCGGTGAAGAAAATCTTCAAGCCCGAGTTTCTGAACCGCCTGTCGGGCACAGTGGTATTCCACGACATGAACCTCAAGATGGCATCCCTGATACTGCAAAAGAAATTGGGGCAACTGAAACAGCGCTTAGCCAACAAGCAGGTGAGCATGACACTCACCCCCGAAGCCGAACAGTGGTTGCTGAACAAAGGATATACCACCCAATACGGTGCGCGTGAAATGGACAGGGCAATACAGCAACACCTCACCCCACTGCTGATGGAAGAGATTCTGTTTGGCAGACTGCGGAACGGCGGAAGCGCCACTATAACCCAGAACGGCGATGGTCTGGCAATTGACTGACGACCCCACCCTGTTTCCAGACCCCCGATACGGGGAGGACGACGGACTGATTGCCGTGGGAGGCGACCTGAGCATAGAGCGCCTCACGGTGGCCTACAGTCACGGCATCTTCCCTTGGTACGGCTTCAAGGAGAACAAAGAGATACTGTGGTGGTGCCCCTTAGACAGGTTTGTCATCTTCCCCAGCGAAATACACATCAGCCACTCCATGCGCCAACTGCTACGCAAGGGAACCTACTCCACCACCATCAACGAAGCCTTCGACCAGGTAATCGCCCACTGCAGCACCAACAACAGCCGGCACACACAGCAAGGGGCATGGTTGGGCAGCGACATGATAAGGGCATACACCGAGATGTACCGTTTGGGATTAGCCGCATCCGTAGAGGTATGGGACCAGCAGCACCAGTTGGTGGGCGGACTCTATGGCGTGAACATCGGCTACAGTTTCTTCGGCGAAAGCATGTTCAGTGAGGCTCCCAGCGCATCCAAGGTGGCACTGATAGCCCTGGCCGAGCGGCTGAAACCCTTTGGCGGCCTCATCGACTGCCAGTTTGAAACGCCTCATCTCAAGTCGATGGGCGGCAGGCACATCACATACGAAGAGTATATGCGCATCATCTCTCCCCAATGACACGGTTTCAACCATTTCGTTAAGCCAAATGAGCAGAGCCAAGCGTGCTTGAGCTATGCCATGGCGAGAAATGGTCGGATTTATTCCAAAGCATGTTTGCGCATAACAGTCTCATGGAGATTTGGATTTAATAACCTAAAGAAGGATTCTGTAAACATAGAGTGAGCACCAAGGGCAAATGGTCGCTCACTCCCTTTTTGTTGTACTTTGTTCCCATAAACACACGGGCGGGGCGCACACCACCATACTTAGGGTCGGGCTCCAACAGGAAAGGTGCATCGGCAACGGTTGCCTTTACCACCTTGGGCATCAGCGATCCGCTCACAAGAATATGGTCTATATGCTCCCACTTGCCACGGAAGCGATAGGTGCCCCGGGCTCCGTGGCAGCCAGTCGACTGGGCTGCAACGGAATGGAACTGCCGCTGCAGCAGATAGCACAGCGAAGCACCGGCAACGGTTTCGTTGAAGTCGCCCATCACCACGATATGCGCATGGGGAGAGAGGGCTCTCACAGAGTCGGCAATCTCTGCCACACGTCTGCTCACCTGCATCCTTCTCAGGTGTCCCTTCTTTCCTTTGGTTGCCTTGCTGGGGGCATGAACCACCATCACATGCAGCGTATCGCCACTCTCCACCCTGCCGCTCACATATAATATATCGCGCGTGGGGCGATCAGAAGCGGCGGCATCTATGCGGAAAACGTTATGATGGATGGGCCGAAAGCGGTAGGGCTGGTACATCAGTGCCACGTCGATGCCACGCTCGTCGGCCGAAGAGGTGATGAAATATTCGTAGTTCAGGGGGCGCAGCATACCGCGACGGGTGAGATGATGCATCACACTGTCGTTCTCCACCTCGCACAACGCCACAATGGCAGGCGGCTCGGATGCCGAGAGGATGGCGCGTGCTATCTGGTCACGCTTGTGGCGATAGCGTGTGGGAGTCCATCTTCGGCTCCCCTGTGGCAGAAATTCGGTATCATTCTTCCCCTCGTCGTGCAGACAGTCAAACAGGTTCTCACAGTTCAGTTCCATCAGAACCAGCAGGGAGGCAAGCAGCAGTTGCATCATCATGTTCTCACTTGCAAAGTTCCCAAAACGCCACCGCAGACGCCGCAGCCACATTCAGCGAGTCCACACCGTGGGCCATGGGGATTCTGACCACGTAATCGGCCTCACGGATAGTGCCGGTTGGCAGTCCGTCTCCCTCGGTTCCCATGATGATGGCCATTCTGTCTATCTGCTTCAGCGGCGGATAGTCCAAGGGCACACTGTTGTCTGTCAATGCCATGGCGATAGTCTTGAAGCCCAAGTGCCTCAGCGATTCCACTGGATGATCCACCCAGGTCCAGGGCACCAAGAACACACTGCCCATCGACACCCTGACGGCTCGACGGTTGAGCGGGTCGCACGAGTTGCGGGTGAGCAGCACGGCATCAATGCCCAAGGCGGCTGCCGAACGGAAGATGGCCCCGATGTTGGTGGTATCCACCACCCCATCTATCACCACCACCCTGCGGGCATCACGGCACACCTCCTCCACCTTGCCGCTTTGGGGGCGGCGCATGGCACACAGCACGCCGCGGGTCAGCGTATAGCCGGTGAGTGCCGAGAGCATTTCCCTGCTGCCTGTATATACGGTAAGGTTCTCACACTGGCGGATAATGTCGGCGGCGTCGCCTTCAATATGCCTCCGCTCGCAGAGCATCGACACGGGTTGGTGGCCTGCCTGCAGGGCAACACGGATAACCTTGGGGCTCTCTGCAATGAACAGAGCCTCGTCAGGGTGCAACACAGAGCGCAACTGTGCCTCTGTGAGTTGGCTGAACACCTCAACACCCGGGTGCTGTAAAGACGTGATCTCTATGACATTTGGCATACCGTACAGAATTTAGATTTGGCAGATGTTACTCCCAACAGGATATATCGGCAGCAGCATCGGGCAGCATACTGCGATGGAACTGAGGCTCTCTGCCCTGCTTCTTTTGTTGCAGATAGTTGCGCAGCAAGGCAAACGCCTTGGGCGACAGACGGATGATGGCAATCAGGTTGACGATGGTCATCACTCCCATGGCCAGATCAACAAAGCTCCATGCGGTCTGCAAGGTGACAAGGGCACCCAGCATCACCGTGCCACCTGTGACAATACGAAACACCTGTATGGCCCACTTGCTACGGGTGACAAAGCGGATATTGGTTTCGCCATAAAAATAGTTGGCTATGATGGTGCTGAAAGCAAAGAGGAAGATGGCAACGGTGAGGAAGATACCTCCGGCGGCTCCAACATGAAGTTCCAGAGCACGCTTGGTGAGCAGAATACCATCTTCGCTGCCCTGATGCAAGCCGGAAAGCAGGATGATGAAGGCTGTGCAACTACAGATGAGCAGGGTATCTACAAACACGCCCAGAGATTGGAGCAGTCCCTGCTTGACAGGATGGGAGGTGCAGGCAATGGCTGCTGCATTGGGGGCACTGCCCTCGCCAGCCTCGTTGCTAAACAGTCCGCGCTTCACACCCTGCAGGATGGCTGCACCCACAGCACCGCCCACAGCCTGTTCAAAGCCAAAGGCACTGCTGACAATCAACCTGATAATGGCAACAAACTGAGAGATGTTGAGTGCGATGATGATGATGGCCAAAAGGATGTAGCCCATCGCCATGAAGGGCACCACCATACTGGCAAAATGGGAGATACGTGTCACACCGCCAAATATAATGAAAAGGGTGGCAACAGTGAGTGCAATACCCACATGCAAAGTACTGACGCCCGTGGCATCGCAAAGGGCATCGCAAAGGGTGTTGCTCTGCACCACCTGATTGGCAATGCCAAAGGTAATGGTGATGAGCACTGCAAAAAGCACTCCCATCCACTTGCAGTGCAGTCCGCTCTGCATGTAATAGGCAGGACCGCCATAGAACGACTCCTCGCCACGACGCTTATACAACTGTGCCAAAGTAGATTCCACAAAGGCAGTGGCAGCTCCAAACATCGCCATGATCCACATCCAGAACACTGCCCCCGGACCACCGATAAAGATGGCAGAAGCCACACCGGCAAGATTGCCCGTGCCCACCCTGCTGGACAACGACACGGCAAAGGCCTGGAAAGAGCCTATCTTCTTGATGGCATCGTCTGCGCCAACAACTGCTGATGTTTTCTCTTCGGAAGAACTGCCTACAACGGGTTTGTTGATAACCACCCGCCACATATCTCTGAGCAAGCGAAACTGCAATCCTCTGCCCCTCCACGTGAAATAAACGGCACAGAACACCAGCAACACAATCACGACAAAGGTCCACAGGTAGTCGCTGAGCATCTGTGTAACGCTCACAATGCCCGAGAAAGCTGAAAGCAATACATCATTCATGTTCCAATCAAATGTTATTTCTTATTCATCCGTATTTTCATTCATCAGCGACAGACTGTTGCAGACAGGCGTTGCCTCTGACTGTCTGCGGAAACGGATGGTCTGCGTCTGCCAATCCATCTCTTCCACCACGGCTATACTCTCCAAGCAATAGCCCTCGTTCCGCAAGGCTGTGCCTCCTCCCTGCTGTCCCTTTTCTATGGCAATACCTATGCCCACCACTGTGCCCCCTGCCTGATTCACAAGGTCGATAAGCGCATGGGCTGCCTCGCCGTCTGCCAGGAAATCATCCACTATCAGCACTCTGTCAGTGCCATGCAGATAGGGGCGCGAGATGAACACGCTGTTCACCCGCTTGTGGGTAAAGGAATACGCCTGCGACAGATACTTGTCGTCGGTGCTGTTGGCGGTTTCGCTCTTCTTGGCAAACACCACAGGCACATGGCACAGATGTCCCAACA